>NZ_JBVIHP010000035.1:81490-90441 GCF_055570235.1 Streptomyces sp. NPDC031274
AAGACCCATCGGATCCTCCCGGCCACCACCCCCCCCCCCCCCCCCCCCCCCCCCCCCCCCCCCCCCCCCCCCCCCCCCCCCCCCCCCACGACTCTTCTTCCGCCACGTCACACGCCGCGAACACCGCTCGTCCGCCGTCCTGACGGATGGAATGTGCGGTGCGCTCGCCCTCCTCGGCATCCACATCAGCGACCACCACCCCGGCCCCCTCCGCGGCAAGCCGCCGGGCCGTCGCCGCGCCGATCCCGTTGGCTCCCCCGCTCACCACCACACAACGCCCGACGAACCGCTGACCGGACCCCGACGACTGAGCACTCACAGGCAACTCCCCGCCCTACGCACCGGCACACACGGAAACAGCCAGACATCCCCCGTCCACACCATTAACCACCACCCGACACGCTGCCGCCAACACCCCCTCCGCCCTCAGCTCGCGCCATCGGGGACGACCTGATCCATCCGCGACCGGGGACGTCCCGGCCCCGGCCAAGGGCAGCGACGCGGCGTGTCCGATACCGCCGCCTGATCATTCTCAGGCGGCTCGGCTGACGTCCAGCCGTTCGGACGACGGCTCGTATCCAGCTGCCCTGTAGGTGGCGACGGCGGCAGCGTTCGAGCTCGGGGCGCTGACGAGTGCGCTTGACGCACCCAGTTCACGCAGCGCCGCCGCGGCGGCGACGCTGATCGCCGTCCCGTAGCCGCGACCGCGATGGTCGGCGTGCACGCCCACCGGCTCCAGCAGGCCGGGCTTGCCGGGCCCGGCCGACCAGACCGTCGCCGCGGCCACCGCGTTGTCCTGGTCGTCGTAGCCGATCAGGCAGCGGGCGTCGGCGTAGACCGGCCCGGCCGCGAGGACGTGCCAGATCTCCTCGGTGAACCTCGGGCTGCCGAACGCCGAGCGGTGCACCGCGGTCCGCACCCCCGCCGTATCCGGACCGGCTACCTCGATCCGCAGGCCGGAGTCCTTCACCGGCTCGGCGAGGTCGTGGCGCAGCGGCGTCCACGGCTCGTCCAGATTCCAGCCCGCCTCCAAGAGGACCTCGCGGAGCAGGGCGCCGTCGGGGATTTCGAGGCCGACCTTCCCGGGCGGCAGGACCCCGCGCTCCGGATCATTGAGGTCTGCCAGCAGTCGGCGTGCCAGATCGCCGTCCTGTCGCAGGTCCGGCGCGGTCGTCAGGCGCAGCACATCAGGGGCGTCCAGGTATCCGACGGCAATGATCCGTCCGTCCACGCTCCAGGTGCGGACGGTCGCGGCCAGCCTCTCCGCGCCCAACGCCCAGGCCCAGCCGAGGTCTCCCGGATGGAGTTGCAGCGGCGTACGGTCGTCCTGCCATACGCGGAGGGCATCCACGGCCCCGGTCAGCCCGTCGACGCCGGGCTCGTTCAGAACGATCGTCATGGCCCGCATCTCACACCACCACGGCGACCGGCCGCACCTGGTTTTACTCAGCGGGTTTCACATTGGACGGTCCGGCTGCGCGGCAAGGTCGATGGTGAAGGCCACCCGGTCGAGCCCGGGGCCGTCGTAGTCGGGCTTCACGGTCGAGATCGTGAAGCCGAGCCGGGTGTGGAAGGACTGCGACGCGGTGTTCTGCGGGCTGGTGATGCAGTGCACGTACCGACGGCCGTGCGATCGGGCGAGAGCGAAGAAGGCCCGGTACAGGGCGCGCCCGATGCCCTGCCCGTGCAGTTGCGGGTCGACACCGACGAAGTGCACGTAGGCGGCGTCGGGTTCGGTCTGCGAGAGGAAACCGACCAGGAAGGCCGCGAGCTGTTCCCCGTCGCGTTCGATCAGAAAGCTGGTGGTGGTGAAGTGCTGGAAGTAGAGCCGCGGCAGGAGCAGCGCACGTTCCAACGCCCCTGCCTGCCCTTTCAGACCACCCCACCACGCGTCCAGCACCTCGAGCACCCGCGCATGGTCGTCCTCGGCAAGCTGCCGCGCCGTCAGTCCACCAGGAAGGTCATCGATCATCGCCGCAGTCTGTCATCGGCGCCGGGCACGCCGCCAGGCAACCAGGACGTTCTTACTGTTCATGGTGGTGCCCCCCTTCGGCGCCGCGGCGAACTCGCGTTCTTGTGAGCAGCACTACATGAAGCCGAAAAACCCGCGCCAGAGTGCAGTTCAGCGCCGAACTGCAGGGTCAATTTCCGAGTTGATCGCGCTGGATCTCATGGGCGAGAGCGCGTCGCACGGAGGCCGAGCCAGCGGCGGAGTCGTTCGCGGGGATGTCGAGAGCGCGGCTGATCTCGTCGTACGCGTCCCGATAGCTGCCTGGGAGTTGTGCCTGATGCCGCCTCAGGTCCTCTTCGAGGAGACGCCGTAGCTCGTCGATGTTCCGGGAAGTGAAGCGCCTCTTGCCCCGGGCGAGGGCATTGACGCAGCGGGTGCAGTGGGCACTGTCGTCCAGGCTCTCGGAGACCTCCTCGGCAAGGCCCCACAGACGTCCTTCGAGCCATGGGAGGTCCCGCTGGTCGAGGTGGAGCTTCATCGGGGGCGGCCGGTCGCCCGGCTGCAGGTGCTTCGCCATCTGCTTGGACACGGCGGGCTGGCTCATGTCCGCGAGCTCGGCGATCTTGTCCTGCGTCCAGCCGAAGTCGGCGAAGAGCTTGATCATCTCCGCGCGCAGCTTCCGCATCTCCTCGCCCGCGCGGATGACTTCGTTCATGCCGGCAAGCATCCGCCCGGCCTGCCGCTCGGTCAGCGCCCCGGAGTTCCGGTGAGTGTCCTCTTTACCTGCCATGGCTCGGTTATACAGTCCAGCACCCCGCCCCCCATAACTGGGTTGTATAACTTGGTTATGACTGTCAGGATCCGCGTCATGCCCACCTACTCCGCATCTGACGGAACCCAACTCGCCTACCACGCGCACGGAGAAGGCGATCCAGTCGTGTGCGTCCCCGGCGGCCCAGCGGACTCCCGCTATCTCGGCGACCTCGGCGGCCTTTCCGTGCACCGGCAGCTGATCGTCCTGGACACGCGCGGCACCGGCCGGTCCGCGGTCCCCGAAGACCTCTCCTCCTACCGGTGCGACCGCCTCGTCGAGGACGTCGAGGCCCTGCGCGAGCACCTCGGACTCCCCCGGATGGACCTGCTCGGCCACTCCGGTGGCGCGAACATCGCCACGCAGTACGCGGCCCGCCACCCACGCAACGTCAGCAAGCTCGCCCTGATCGGCCCTGGGACCCGAGCCGTCGGCATGGCGGTCACCGGTGAGATGCGACGTGAGCTCGCGCTGTCGCGCAAGAACGAGCTGTGGTTCCCACCGGCGTTCGCCGCCCTGGAGGCGATAATCGACGGGTCCGGCACGGACTGGCAGGCCGTCAGCCCCTTCTTCTACGGCCGATGGGACACCGCCGCCCGGCAGCACTACGCGGCCAGTCTGCCGAGCAACGCGGAAGCGGTCACCGGCTTCGCGGCAGAGGGCGCCTTCGACGCGGAGGCCACTCGTTCGGGCCTTGCGGACTGTGAGGCACCCGTCCTGCTGCTCACCGGGGAATTCGACGTGAACAGCCCTCCTCAGCAGACGGCCGAATTCGCGGCGCTGTTCCCTGATGCGACTCTCGTGGTGCAACCGGCAGCGGGTCACTATCCCTGGCTGGATGACGCCGACCAGTTCGTGGCGACCATTGCGGCATTCCTCGAGTAGGCCCCCGACGCGTCGGCCGTGCGCATGTATGCCCGACTGAATTCCGGTCAGATGGGGCCCATGACGCGTTTCGCAATGGTGGGCCTGCTGACGGCCTGTGCAGTGGGCGGTGTACTGCTCGCCCTCCTCGTATCCCCCTGGTGGTGGCTGGCCGGGGCTCTGTTCGTGGCCACGGCACTGACCGGGGTGTACGACCTGGCCCAGCGGCGGCACTCCGTCCTGCGGAACTATCCCGTGCTCGGTCATCTGCGGTTCCTCATGGAAACGCTGCGCCCGGAGCTCCAGCAGTACTTCGTGGAGCGCAACTACGACGGCAGGCCCTACGACCGCGACACGCGCAGCATCGTCTACGAACGGGCCAAGGGTGTCGACGCCGAGGAACCGTTCGGCAGCGAGCGTGACATGGACGAACGCGGCTACGAGTTTCTCGTGCCGTCCATGGCGCCGGCGAAAGTGCCCGACGAGCCGCCCCGCGTCCGGATCGGCGGCCCCGACTGCACCCAGCCGTACGACATGGCTCTCCTCAATGTCTCGGCGATGAGCTTCGGAGCCCTCTCCTCCAACGCCATCGTGGCGCTGAACACGGGCGCCGAACGCGGCGGGTTCGCACACGACACCGGCGAGGGCGGCCTGTCCGACTACCATCTGCGGCCCGGTGGCGACCTCGTCTGGGAGATCGGCACTGGCTACTTCGGCTGCCGTACCCGTGACGGAGATTTCGACGCACGGCAGTTCGCCGAGAAAGCCGCGCATCCCGCCGTGCGCTGCGTGTCGCTCAAGCTGTCGCAGGGGGCGAAACCGGGGATGGGAGGCGTTCTCCCCGGCAGCAAGGTCAACGCCGAGATCGCTTCGGTGCGGGGTGTACCCGAGGGCGAGACGGTTGTCTCACCGCCGTACCACCGCGCCTTCTCCACGCCTCGCGAACTCGTCCGCTTCCTTGCCCGGCTGCGGGAACTGGCGAACGGCAAACCGGTGGGCTTCAAGCTGTGCCCCGGGTCACGGACCCAGTTCCTCGCCGTGTGCAAGGCCATGACGGCGGAAGGGATCACCCCCGACTTCATCGTGGTGGACGGTGCGGAGGGCGGCACGGGCGCCGCACCACTGGAATTCGCCGACCACATCGGCACGCCGCTCACCGAGGGCCTCATCACCGTGCACACGGCCCTGACGGGCGCGGGGCTGCGGGAACGTATCCGCATCGGCGCCAGCGGCAAGGTGGCGACGGGCTCCGACATCGTCAAGCGCCTCATCATGGGCGCCGACTACACGAACGCGGCCCGCGCGATGATGTTCGCCGTCGGCTGCATCCAGGCCCAGCGCTGCCACACCAACCACTGCCCGACCGGCGTCACCACCCAGGATCCGCACCGTGCCCGCGCCCTGGACGTCGTGGACAAAGCCGAGCGCGTCACGCGCTTTCAGCAGAGCACCGTCCACAGCGCGTTGCAGATCATGGCCGCGATGGGCGTCCGCGACGCCGCGGAGCTCGGCCCGCATCTCCTGCGGCGCCGCGAGGACCACGGCCGGTTCCGGTCCTACGCCGAACTGTACGAGTGGCTGTCCCCCGGCGAACTGCTCGCCGCACCGCCCCAGAGCTGGGCCGCCGACTGGCAGGCGGCGGATCCGGACTCCTTCGCGATGGGACAGCGCACACCCCGATCCGTTGAAAGGAACACCTGATGGCCCGCACTGTTGCCCGCGTCGTGATCGACGCCCTGGAAGAACTCGGAGTACGCCATGTCTTCGGCGTCGTGGGGGACGCTCTGAACCCCCTCACCGACGCCATCCGCGACAGCGGGTCCGTCGAATGGGTGAGTTGCCGCCACGAGGAGGCAGCGGCTTTCGCCGCCGGCGCCCAGTCCCAGCTCACCAACACCCTCGGCGTCTGCATGGGTACGGTCGGACCGGGCTCCGTGCACCTGCTCAACGGGTTGTACGACGCCGCCAAGAGCGGAACCCCGGTGCTCGCCATCGCCGGCCAGGTGCCGCTCGCCGAGGTGGGCACCGACTATTTCCAGGAGGTCGACAACGACCTCCTCTTCCGTGATGTCGCCGTCTTCCGCGCCACCGTCACCTCCCCGGAGCAGCTGCCCGGTCTCCTTGAGATAGCCGTGCGCAACGCGATCGGGCGCCGCGGCGTTGCCGTACTGACGGTCCCCGGCGACATCGGCGACCAGGAACTGCCCAAGGACCGGCCGGTCCGGCTCTCCGTCGCCGAATCCGCCAACCGGCCCGACGACCCGGTGCTCGACGACGCCGCCGCGGCCCTCTCCGACGGCGGCAAGGTCACCATGCTCGTGGGCCGCGGAGCGCGCGGGTCCCGCGAAGACGTCCTGGCCCTCGCGGAGCGCCTTGCGGCGCCCATGGTGCTCACGCTCAAGGCGAAGGACGGCTTCGAGGGCGACAACCCCTACCAGGTCGGCCAGACGGGGCTCATCGGCAACCCGGCCGCCTCGCACGCGATGGACCACGCCGACACCCTGCTGCTGCTCGGCACCGACTTTCCGTACCGCGAGTGGTATCCCCAGGGCAAGAAGGTCGTACAGGTCGACCGGGTCGCCGAGCACATCGGCCGACGTGTCCCCGTCGACGTCGCCCTGGCCGCCGACGTCGGCCCCACGGTGCGTGGGCTCCTCGACCGTCTTGAGCGGCGCACGGAGCGCGACCATCTGGACGGAGCACGAAAGAAGTTCACCACTTGGCAAGAGGGACAGCAGCGGCTCGCCGCGCCCGGGCACGACCGCGGCCTCATCGGCAAGGTGCGGTCCGCCTTCGACAACCGGGATCACCTCGTACGCCCGGAAGCGCTGGCCGCCGCCGTGGACACTCTGGCGGCCGATGACGCCGTCTTCACCTCGGACACCGGGATGGCCACCGTGTGGCTCTCGCGGTTCGTCGAGATGCGGGGATCCCGGCGCCTGCTCGGCTCGTACAACCTCGGGTCGATGGCCAACGCGATGCCGCAGGCCATCGGCGCGCAGCTCCTGGATCCCGACCGGCAGGTCGTCGCCTTCTGCGGCGACGGCGGTCTCGGGATGCTCCTGGGCGACCTCATGACCATCCGCAGCCGACGGCTGCCGGTGAAGCTCGTCGTCTTCGACAACCAGCGGCTCGGGATGGTGAAGCTGGAGCAGGAGCAGGCGGGGCTGCCGGAGTTCGGCACCGAACTCGACAACCCGGATTTCGCCGCGGTCGCCGAGGCCATCGGCATCACCGGCATCCGGGTGAGCCGGGCCGAGGATCTGGCCGAGGGAGTCGGCCGGGCCTTCGCCACGCCGGGCCCTGTCCTCCTGGACGTCCTCACCAACCCCGAGGAGATCGCGGTACCCGGCAAGCCGACCGTCCAGCAGGGCTGGGGGTTCGCCATCGCCAAGATCCGCGAGAACCTCACGAGCCCCGGTGGCCACTGATCAGCGGCCACTGAGAGGAAACGGAAGCGCTCACCACGTATCAGCGGCGCCAAGTCGGGCACTCGGACTCTGTCCGGCGAAAGATCCACACACAACAGCAGACGGCAGGATCAGGCGCACGGACGTACGTGAACAAATGGCCGCATGGCCACATAAGCCGCAAGATGGACTCGACGCTGATACAACGCCGAATCCACCGAGCAAGAGACGGACCCTCTCCACCCCTTTGCGGCGCAGAGAACAACACCCACCGAAAGGCACTCGTCACCCATGAGCGACGTCACAGGTAAGGCGACCACCACGGACGCCGGAGCTCCGGTCGAGAGCGATGAGCACTCGCTCACCGTCGGCGCCGGTGGGCCGATCCTCTTGCAGGACTCCTATCTGATCGAGCAGATGGCCCAGTTCAACCGGGAGCGGATCCCCGAGCGGCAGCCGCACGCCAAGGGCAGCGGCGCCTTCGGGCACTTCGAAGTCACCAACGACGTCAGTGCCTACACGAAGGCCGCCCTCTTCCAGCCGGGCACCCGGACCGACCTCGTGGCCCGGTTCTCCACCGTCGCCGGCGAGCGGGGAAGCCCGGACACCTGGCGTGACCCGCGCGGATTCGCGGTGAAGTTCTACACCACCGAGGGCAACTACGACATGGTCGGGAACAACACCCCGGTCTTCTTCGTGAAGGACCCGATGAAGTTCCAGCACTTCATCCGGTCCCAGAAACGCCGGGCGGACAACAACCTCCGCGACCACGACATGCAGTGGGACTTCTGGACGCTCTCGCCGGAGTCCGCCCACCAGGTCACGTGGCTGATGGGGGATCGGGGCATCCCGCGCTCCTGGCGGCACATGAACGGCTACACCTCGCACACCTACATGTGGATCAACGCCCAGGGTGAGCGGTTCTGGGTGAAGTACCACTTCAAGACCGACCAGGGCGTCGAGCACTTCACCCAGGACGAGGGTGACCAGATGGCCGCGGCGGACACGGACTATCACACCCGGGATCTCTTCGAGCACATCCGGGACGGCGAGTACCCCAGCTGGACGCTGCATGTGCAGCTGATGCCGTACGACGACGCGGCCACCTACCGCTTCAACCCGTTCGACCTGACCAAGGTGTGGCCGCACGCGGACTACCCGTTGGTCGAGGTCGGCAAGATGACCCTGGACCGCAACCCCACGGACAACCACGCCGAGATCGAGCAGGCGGCGTTCCAGCCGAACAACCTGGTCCCCGGCATCGGCCCGAGCCCCGACCGCATGCTGCTCGCGAGGCTGTTCTCCTACGCCGACGCGCACCGTCACCGCATCGGCGGCAACTACCAGCAGCTGCCGGTCAACGCTCCGATCGCGCCCCTGCGTACGTACTCCAAGGACGGGGCCATGGCGTACAACAAGACGGAGGACCCGGTCTACGCACCGAACTCCAAGGGCGGCCCGGCAGCCGACACGAGCCGCTACGCGCCGCCCAGCTGGTACGCGGACGGTGACATCACCCGCGCCGCGTACGTCGATCACGCCGAGGACGACGACTGGGGCCAGGCGGGCACCATGGTCCGCGAGGTCCTCGACGACGCCGCGCGCGACCGCCTCGTGGACAACGTCGTCGGGCACCTGCTCAACGCGGTGAGCGAACCCGTGCTCGCCAGGGCCTTCGAGTACTGGTCGAACATCGACAAGTCCATCGGTGAGCGCATCGCGCAGGGAGTGCGCGCCAAGGCGGGCGAGAAGGACTTCAAGGCCGGGGAGCAGGCCAACCCGGCTCGCAGCAGCATGCAGGACAAGGCCTGAACCATCTGCGCCCGTCGGCGCCCGTGGGGGGGGGGGGGGGGGGGGGGGGGGGGGGGGGGGGTGTGGGGGGGGGGGGGGGGGGGGGGGGGGGGGGGGGGGGGGC
>NZ_JBVIHP010000035.1:90451-94926 GCF_055570235.1 Streptomyces sp. NPDC031274
CCGAAAAAAGCAAGCCCCACGCACAAAAAGCCCCCCCCCCCCCCCCCCCCCCCCCCCCCCCCCCCCTCCCCCACCCCCCCCCCCCCCCCCCCCCCTCCCCCCCCCTCACGACGCCCCCACCCCCCGACGGGCGTTCTGTGCGATCGACGGGCGTTCTGTGCGATGACGCCGGCGACCCTCGGGGGTGCCGGTCCTGGCCGTCTCAGTTCCACGGGTCGGTGAACGAACGGCCGGGCACCGGCTTGGCGATGAGCGCCACGGCGATGAAGAAGTTGACCTGGCCGATCGCGAACATCAGGGTGGCCAGCGCCTTGGGCTCGTAGTGCTCCGCCGCCTGGGCGTACAGCTCGTCGGAGACCCTCTCACCGTTACCGTGCGCGGACGGCTGGAGCACGGCTTCCACCAGTGCGAGCGCGGCACGTTCGGCTTCGGTGAAGTACGGGGAGTCCTGCCAGGAGGTCACCGACGTGATGCGCTCCTCCGACTCCCCCGCCTTGCGCAGGAAGCCCGTGTGCAGAACGGTCAGGTAAGTGCTGCCGACGATCTGACCCGCCCGCAGCTGCACCAGGCTGATCGTGGAGCGGGGCACAGAGCCATTGCCGGTGACCTTGAACAGTGCCGCCGACACCGCGGCCAGTTCGGGGACGAGCTCCGCGGGGTCCTCGGTCATCCGCGGAACCGTCGGGACCTGCGCCGTGATCGAACGTGTTTCCATCACTGTCTCCTCAGGGCTTTCATGTTGCCTTCACTGCCCTGACGGAGCGCTACGGAGAAACGTGACAGATGGAGTCGATCAGGTTTCCGGCGCGGCGAAGTCGCACCAGACGGCCTTGCCCTCGCCGCGCGGCTCGACTCCCCAGCGCGACGCGACCGCCTCCACCAGGAGCAGGCCACGGCCGGATGTGGCGGTCTCCACCGGGGACCTCTTACGGGGGCGGGTACTGGAGCGGTCCTTGACCCAGAGCCGCACACGGCGAGGCGGCCCTGTGAGCACTTCGAGCGTGAGGATGGCGCCCCCGTCGGTGTGGACCAGGGCGTTGACCAGAAGTTCACCCGCCGCCACCTCGACATCGTCGGCGACGGCCCCAAGACCCCACGACGCGAGGTGTTCCCGCAGCGCCGCACGGGTGTCGGCGAGCCCTTCGGGGTCGGCCTGGTGGACGTACCGATGGATGCGCGGCTCCTGGAGCGTGCCGGGGTCGGGGAGCCGACGCAGGACCAGGAGCGCCACATCGTCACTGCTGCCCCATCTCTCCCACAGTGCGCGGGACAGGTGGTCTGCCAGGTCTTCGGCCGTCTCGGGTCCCGCGGCCAACACTTCGGCGAGGTTCTGGATCCCGGTGTCGAGATCGAGACCGGCGTCCTCCACGAGCCCGTCCGTGCACAGCACCAGGGTCTCCCCCGGCACGAGGTCGAGCCGGACCTCGGGGTAGTCCTCCATGCCGAAATCGGTGGCGAGGCCGAGGGGCAGCCCGCCGCGGACCCGTGGCACACCCACCCGGCCGTCCACATGCCGCACGAGGGGCGGCAGATGTCCGGCCCGCACGGCGCGCACGATGCCGGTGGCGGGGTCGAACTGGGCGTAGGTGCAGGTGGCGAACCGCTCGGTGTCCAGCTCGGACAGGAAGCGGGAGGTGCGCGAGAGGACCGTCGCGGGTGGGTGCCCCTCGCCGGCGAAGGCCCGCAGGGCGATGCGCAGCTGCCCCATGATGGCCGCGGCGTGGGTGTCGTGTCCTTGTACGTCACCCACCACCACGCCGATGCGCCCGCGGGGCAGGGTGATGACGTCGTAGAAGTCGCCTCCGACGTCCCGGCCGCCCCACGCCGCGTGGTAGCGCACGGCGACCTCGGAGTCAGGGACGTCGGGGACCCCGCGCGGCAACATCGTGGCCTGCAGACTCTTGGCGAGGTCGCGTTCCTCGTCGAAGAGCATGGCGCGCTGGAGTGACTGGGCGACGATGCCGGAAAGACCGATGCAGAGGTTGCGGTCGGCGTCGGTGAAGTCCTTGCGGCCACGGTAGAAGAGCGCCAGTCCGCCGATGGCGCGGTTCTGCGCGACCAGAGGCAGGAACGCCGCCGAATCGAGCTCCATGTGGTCGATGTAGGGCCCGAGGCGGGTGAAGCGCTGCCCGAGGTCGGGCAGGGCGCCCACGAAGCGGGGCTGCCGGGTCAGGACGGCCTCGACCAGCGGCAGCGATTCGTCGACCTTGTACAGCTTGAGTTCGTCGAGGGCCTGCATCGTCTGGCCCACCAGGGCGATGAGCTTCAGGTCGTCCCCCTCGACCAGGCCAAGGACGAGGCCGTCGGCGGCGAACCGGTCAAGACCGCTCGCGCCGGAGAGCACGGCCACCACGTCGTCGACCGTGACGGCCCGGGAGAGAGCTTCCGTGGTGCCTTGCACCATCAGGGCGATGCCCTGGCGGCGCTCCTCCCTGGGGTCGGTGGCCGCGAGTTCGGCCCCGTCGTGCTCGGCCGTCCGTACGAATCCGACGGCGCGCCCGGCCCGGCCGTCGTCGTCGCGCAGGATGCGTCCACGGGCGTGGCTGAGGTGCAGCGAGCCGTCGCGGTGGCGGACACGGAAGTAGAGACCGTAGAGGTCGACACCTGTGGTGACCGCCTCCTTGACGGCATGACTGATGCGCACGATCTCCTCGGGCGGCACGCGCTCCCGCAGTGAGGTCACCGAGCCGCTGAACTCGTCGGGGAGCAGGTCGAGCACCACGAGGGCACTGGCGTCGAGACTGAGTTCACCGCTGTCCAGGTCCCAGTCGAAGCTGCCCATGCCGGTCAGGAACAGGCGCTGTTCCAGGTCGATGTCTGACTTCTTGGCTGACGTCATGGCTGTCTCCGTATGCCGCTCGGTCACCATAAGCGCCAGGCGCCCCGGGCGCGCGGCCGTGGACCGGCGCAGAAAGTGGAAATCGACCTTCCGGTGATCTATCGCAGCGAGGGGGTAACCGGTTGTTCCGCGGCCCCGACGGCCGCGGAACGAGCGGAGGGCGCAGACGCGCCCCGGGAAGGAGCAGACATGGTGAAGGGCAGTCGAACCATGACGGCCGCGGTAGCCGGAGCGGCGTTAGTGGCCCTGGCCGGGTGCGGTAGCGACGGCTCGGACGACAAGGACAAGCCGTTCGCGGGCAAGAGCGCCGATCAGATAGCCGCTGACGCGGTCGAGGCCACCAAGCAGGCCGAATCGATGCACATGAAGGGGACCATGCAGCAGTCCGCGGGTTCCTCGATGACCATCGACCTGTCGGTGGACCAGCGCAAGAACTGTGACGGCACCATCCGGTCGGAGGGCGCGTCCGCGGAGGTGCGGCACACGAAGGGGACGTTCTATCTGCGGGGCGACGAGAAGTACTGGGAGAACGCGCTCAAGGGCCAGTCCGGTGGCGACAAGATCGTGCCGAAGGTGGCGGACAAGTGGGTGAAGGCACCCGCTGACGACGCGACGACGAAGAACATGTGCGACAAGCAGGCGCTGATGGCTTCCATGGACAAGGACAAGTCGGAGCGCAAGGGCATGAAGAAGGGCTCGACGACGACCGTCGACGGCACCGAGACGATCCGGCTGACGAAGAAGACCTCCGGCGGCGAGACCATCACGCTGTACGTGGCCACAAAGGGCAAGCCGTACATCCTGCGGACGACGACGACCGGCGGCAAGGGCCCCAACACCGCCACCTTCAGCGACTACGGCAAGTCGGTCAGCCCTGAGGCGCCCGCGCCCGGCGAGACCGTGGACCTCAAGGAGCTTGCCGCATCCGGCCAGAAGGCCTGACATCCCCGCGGTGGCCTGACACCCGTACAAGTGACGTGACGCCTTCGCATGGTCCGGCCACCACGGGGTACCGGAGGCCCATGTTCCACCGGCCCGGAGACTCCGTGGCCGCTCCCCCTACAGAAAGAGAGGTGCGTATGTCCGCGTCCCTGCTCGAGTCCGTCGATGTCCAGGCACCGGTTTCCGTCGCCTGGGAGCTGTGGAGCGACGTGACACGCTGGCCTTCCTTCCTCAGCCACGTACGCCTGGTCGAGCCGATGGACGAGGGGCGCTTCGCGTGGCAGCTGGAACTGCCGGGTGCGGAGAAGAACTTCGTCGCCGAGCTCACCGAAGTGGTGCCCGAGAACCGGATCGCCTGGCACACCGTCGAGGGGGTGGATCACGCGGGCGTGGTGACATTTCACCGCCTCAGCGACACCACGAGCCGGGTGACACTCCAGATCGAGTACGACCCCAAGGGCTTCGTGGAACACCTGGGCGCCCTCACCAATCTCGACTCCACCCTGGCCAATTACGACCTGGGCGAGTTCCAGAAACTCGCCGAGAAGGCCGCACGGTAGATCCCTGAGCCCTCAAGGGCGGGGACCACGGACGAGTTACGGGGGGGGGGGGGGGGGGGGGGGGGGGGGGGGGGGGGGGGGGGGGGGGGGGGGGGGGGGGGGGGGGGGGGGGGGGGGGGGGGGGGGGGGGGGGG
>NZ_JBVIHP010000036.1:0-44766 GCF_055570235.1 Streptomyces sp. NPDC031274
ATGGGGTGGATGGGCGGGAGGTAGACGACGTCGAAGCCCATCGCCGCGATGGCCGAAAGCCGCTGTGAAGCGGTGCGAAACGTCCCCGGCCGCGGGGGCTCGCCCTGGCTCACGACGGCGCCCTCCGAGCGCGGGAAGAACTCGTACCAGGACCCGAACAGCGCCCGCTGCCGCTCCACGAGCAGCGGAAATGCTGGGGAGGGCGAGATCCGCTCCCGCAGGGGATATCGCGCGAGAACCGCGTCCACCTGTGGAGTCAGCGCGGCCTCCAGACGTTCGACCGGGGACCGCAGCTCGTCCTGCAACGCGTTCGCGGCGGCGAACAGCACCTGCTGCTCTGCTCCCTGAGGGGCTCCGCGTGCCGCTCGCTCGTACAGCAGCGCGCCCTCTTCGAGCATCAGCCCGGCGTCGACATCAGCCGGAACCTTGATCTCGGCGGAGTGCCGCCAGCCCCGCACGGGGTCCGCCCAGGCCTCCACGCTGTACGTCCACCGCCCCTCGACGTCGGGGGTGACGTCCGCGCCCCAGCGATCGCTGCCGGGCGCCAGCTCGCGCATCGGCGTCCACGGCCCGGGACGCCCCCGCGGATCGCGCAGGACGACATTGGCGCCGACCGCCAGCGAGCCCTCACCGAAGACGGTGGCCGTGATCTGGAACGTCTCGCCGGAAATGGCCTTCGCCGGGCGGCGGCCGCGATCGACGACCGGCTGGACGTCCAGGACGGGCATGGCGACGGTGGTGGGGACGGAGGTCGTCCCCGGAGCTGACGTCATCGGTCTCTCTCCTCCACCGAGTTCGCGTGCGGGCTCGCGTGCGGGCTGCTCTCGCGGGAGCCGTGTGCCGTCACCGACCCCAAGAGCCCGGGGGCGTCGGCGGTCGGCGCGTGGTGCGTGGGCGCAGGTAGAGCTCGGCCGCGTCGGCGGCGACCCGTGCTTTGCCCTCGCCCATCAGCGCGCACAGGGTGTACGCGGTTTCCTCGAAGCGCACCCGCACGGCACGGTCGGCGGGACGGGCGAGCAGCAACCGCTCCCACGCCCGGTAGTCGCACAGCTGCCGTGCGACATCGGCCTTGGCAGGCAGCAGCACCATGCTGGTCACCCTCGTTCTGTGTCACGAAGATCAAGCTTTGTCGCGAAGATCAAGCCATATGACTCATGGTGCACGTGCGAGCACCCAGCGTCCTGTTGGGAGTTCAACCACCGAGGCGCCAGGGGTTCCTGTTGCGCAAATGGAGTAGTGCTCGCACGCTGAGACTGACCCAGAAGTGATCAATGCTCACGTTCCGTGTTCGGGGCTCGGCCGGCAAGACCGAGGAGGAGCGGGAGCCTCACCGAAAGGAGCCAGGAGCGATGAAATCCGTGATCCCTTGCTACTACCACCTCGACGTGGAGGTCAGCTCGGAGAGGATCGAGCAGATCAGGCGCATTCTGGCCGCGCATCTGCGGCACTGGGGTCTTGGGGTTCTCGTCGAACCCGTCGGTCACTGCTCCGGAGTGCTGCTCCACGCGATCGAGGAGCACGGAGCGGACAAGGGGGCCGTCGTGGAGATGTGGTGGAACGGACAGCACCTCATCACCGCGGTGTCGGACAACAACCCCGACCTGCCGCAGCGGCACTACGGGCCGCAGGGCTGCCTGGCGCAGATCGCCGCCCTGAGCGACGGCTGGGGCAGTTGCCCGGCGACGAACGGCAAGATCATCTGGTTCTCGCGCCGCGTCCGGTCGGCCGAACCCGCCCGGCTGGTCCCCGGGACGCCCACACCCAGCCTGCGTGAGGCGCTGGAGGCGCCGCGTGAGGAGCCCCGGGAGGTCCCCGTGCTCGTCCCCGTCCGCACGGACCCGGTCGAGGCGCACCCCCTGGCCGGCGCGGCCGCCCCAGCGCCCGTGTGACCGCTCTGCCAGGCCCCACCAGGCCCCGTAAGCCCCGTCCGTCCGCAGAGAGGCAGTCGCGTGCGCACCTGGACCGGCGCCCCTTTCCCCCTGGGCGCCACATCCGACGGTGAAGGAACCAACTTCGCCCTGTTCAGCGAGGTGGCCGAGAGCGTCGACCTCGTGCTCGTCGATGACGACGGCACGCACCGGCGTGTGACGCTCTCCGAAGTCGACGGCTTCGTCTGGCACTGCTACCTGCCCGGGGTCGGCCCGGGCCAGCGCTACGGCTACCGGGTGCACGGCCCCTGGGACCCTGCCGCAGGTCACCGGTGCAACCCCGCCAAGCTGCTCCTCGACCCCTATGCCAAGGCCGTCGAGGGGCAGATGGACAACGACGCGGCTCTCTTCGAGCGCGCGGAGCAGGGGCCCGAACCGGCCGACAGCGCCGGGCACACCCCGCTCTCGGTGGTCACCGACCCCTTCTTCGCCTGGGAGGACGACAGGCCGCCGCGGCGGTCGTACGCCGAGACGGTGGTGTACGAGGCGCATGTGCGCGGCCTGACCCGCACGCACCCCGGGGTCCCCGCCGAACTGCGGGGCACGTACGCGGGCCTCGCGACCGAGGCGGTCATCGACCACCTCACGTCCCTGGGAGTGACGGCGGTCGAACTGATGCCGGTCCACCAGTACGTACAGGACGGATTCCTGCGTGATCGCGGTCTGTCCAACTACTGGGGCTACACCTCCATCGGCTTCTTCGCCCCGCACAACGCCTACGCGGCACGCGGCTCCCGCGGCGAACAGGTCACCGAGTTCAAGTCGATGGTCAAGGCGCTCCACAAGGCCGGGCTCGAAGTGATCCTCGACGTGGTCTACAACCACACGGCGGAGGGCAACGAGAACGGCCCCACGCTCGCCTTCCGGGGTATCGACAACGCCTCGTACTACCGCCTTGCGGAAGGCGACCCGGCGCACTACTTCGACACCACGGGAACCGGCAACAGTCTGCTGATGCGTCACCCCAACGTCCTGCAGCTGGTCATGGACTCGCTGCGGTACTGGGTCACCGAGATGCACGTCGACGGGTTCCGCTTCGATCTGGCGGCCACGCTGGCACGGCAGTTCCACGACGTCGACCGCCTTTCGGCCTTCTTCGACCTGGTCCAGCAGGACCCGGTGGTCAGCCGCGTCAAGCTCATCGCCGAGCCGTGGGACGTCGGTGACGGGGGATACCAGGTCGGCAACTTCCCGCCTCTCTGGTCGGAGTGGAACGGCAAGTACCGCGATTCCGTACGGGACTTCTGGCGCGGCGCCGATCACACGCTCGCCGAATTCGCCTCCCGCCTCACCGGCTCGTCCGACCTCTATCAGCACGACCGCCGACGCCCGCGCGCCAGCGTCAACTTCGTCACCGCGCACGACGGATTCACCCTGCGTGACCTGGTCTCGTACAACGACAAGCACAACGAGGCCAACGGTG
The DNA here is from genome assembly GCF_055570235.1 of Streptomyces sp. NPDC031274. Classification (NCBI taxonomy): domain Bacteria; kingdom Bacillati; phylum Actinomycetota; class Actinomycetes; order Kitasatosporales; family Streptomycetaceae; genus Streptomyces; species Streptomyces sp. NPDC031274. The sequence goes on from NZ_JBVIHP010000036.1 coordinate 3,352, forward strand.
AGGACAACCAGGACGGTGAGAACGCGAACCGCTCATGGAACTGCGGAGTCGAAGGGCCCACCGCCGACGAGGGAATTCTCGAGCTCCGCGCACGCCAGCAGCGCAACTTCCTGGCCACCCTCATGTTCTCGCAAGGCATCCCGATGCTCGCCCACGGCGATGAGCTCGGCCGCACCCAGCAAGGCAACAACAACGCCTACTGCCAGGACAGTGAGATCTCCTGGATCAACTGGGAACTCACCGACGAGCAGCGGGAGTTGGTCGCCTTCACCCGCCGTGCCATCGAACTCCGGTCAGCGCACCCCGTGTTGCGAAGACGCCGCTTCTTCCTGGGTGACACCGCGACACATGAGAGTCAACCGCTGCCCGACCTGGTGTGGCTGCGACCCGACGCGCGCGAGATGACGGACGCGGACTGGCAGCGGCCCGACGCGCACGCCGTCGGCGTCTTCCTCAACGGCGACGCCATCGCGGAACCCGACGCCCACGGAGGGGCCGTGGTGGACGACTCGTTCCTGCTCCTGTTGAACAGCCATCGGGAGCCGGTCGTCTTCGACCTGCCGGACGCCGCGTACGGCGAACGCTGGACGACGCGGATCGACACCTCGGAACCCCGAGGTGTCGCCGACGAGGTGGAGCACAAGGCGGACAGTGAGGTCTCTGTGGAGCCCCACAGTCTCCTCATGCTCTCCCGGCCTCCCGGAACCGCCAACTGATCACTGCAACGACCGTGCCCGCCTCTCCGGCGCGGGCTCCGGCGCGGCTTCGGACGCGGGACCGCCTTCGCTGAGGCCGAACCGCCCGTGGACCTTGCGCAGGAAGCCGGGCGCGTACCAGGCCGAGCGGCCCAGCAGACGCATCGCGGCGGGTACGAGGATGCCGCGTACCGCGACGGCGTCGATCAGGATCGCGAGGCCGCTGCCCAGGCCGAACATCTGCATGAAGCTCAGCTTGGCCGTTCCGAAGGCGAAGAAGCTGACCGCGAGCAGGCAGGCCGCCGCGGTGACGATGCGGCCGGTGTGCCCGAGGCCGTTGGTCACGGCGGACTCGTTGTCCTCGCCCAGGTCGTGGAGTTCCTTGATCCGGCTGGTGACGAACACCTCGTAGTCCATCGAGAGGCCGAAGGCGATGCAGAACATCAGCACCGTCATGGACACCTCCATGGGCTGGGCCGTGAAGCCGAGCAGGGAGGAGAGGTTGCCGTCCTGGAAGATCCAGGTCATGACGCCGAGGGTCGCCCCCAGGCTGATCATGTTGAGGAGCAGCGCACGCAGCGGCTGTACGACGCTGCCGGTGAACAGGAAGAGCAGGAGGAAGGTGGTGAGGGCGACCAGGGCCACGGCGAGGGGGAGCCGGTCGGCGATGGAGTCCTTGGAGTCGACCAGTTCGGCGTCGACTCCGCCCACCAGGGGCTGGGTCCCGGCAGGCGGGGCGACCGCCCGCACCTCCTTGACCAGGCTCTGGGCCTCGTCCGACTTCGGTGACAAGCCGCTCACCACGTTGATCTGCTGCGCCTGGGGGCGGGCGAGTGCTCTGTTGCCGGGGTCGGACGCCGTGGACCGTCCGTCGGTGTAGGTCCCCGCGCCGGTCTCGACGCGGATCACGCCTTCGAGGCCGGACAGTTCACCGGCGTACGACTCCAGTGGAGCCTTGCTCACCGATGTGTCGATGACGACGTGGAGAGCGGCGTCGTCGCTGCCGTTGAACTTCTCCCGCAGCACGGACGAGACGTGGCGGCTCTCGGCGCTCTCGGGCAGTACGCGTTCGTCCGGTGTGCCGAACGTGATGCCGAGGAGGGGGCTCGCCGCGAGGAGCAGGACCGCGAGCACGGGCAGCGCGGTGAGCGCGGGCCGCCGCATGACGGTGGCGGCAAGGCGTCCCCACAGGGGTGTCCGGGTGGTGGAGCGCCCACGGTTCGCCCACGGCAGCCGACCGCTGTTGATCCTGGTCCCCAGGGCGACGAACAGGGCCGGCATGACGAACAGGGTGCTGACGGCCGCGATGACGACGACACCGATGCCCGCATAGCCGAACGAGCGCAGGAAGTACTGCGGGAACACCAGGAGCGCCCCGAGCGCTGCCGCCACCGTCGCGGCGGAGAACGCGACCGTACGGCCCGCGGTGCTCACCGTCCGCCGGACGGCGTCCTCCACGGTCGCCCCTGCCGCGAGCTGCTCACGGAATCGGCTGACCATGAGCAGGGCGTAGTCGATGCCGAGGCCGAGGCCCAGAGCCGTGGTCAGGTTGATCGCGAAGACGGAGACGTCGGTGACGCTGCCGAGGACGAAGAGTTCCGCGAACGTGCCCGCGATGGCGATGACGCCGATCACCAGCGGCAGCAGGGCCGCGACGACGCTGCCGAAGACGAGCAGGAGCAGCAGGAGGGTCAGCGGTACGGCGATGCCCTCGGCCAGCAGGAGATCCTCGCCGGACTGTGTGCCCATCTCGCTGGTGACGGCGCTGCCACCACCGGCCTGGACGGTGAGCGCGCCTTCGTACGGTCCGGTGTAGGCGTCGATGACGCTCTTGGCGTTCTCGTCGCGCTCCGTGCCCTGCCCCTTCACATGGGCGAGCACCATGGCCTCGCGGCCGTCCTTGGAGCGGAGTTCGGGGCTCGCCGTGTCCCAGTACGAGATCAGGTTCTCGAGGTTCTGTTCCTTCTTGAGGTCGGCCACCAGGGCACGGCCGCTCTGCCGGGCGGCCGGGGTGTCGACGCGGCCTTCGTCGCTGCGGACAAGCAGGACGAGGTTCGTCTCCCCGCCGAACTTCTCCTCGATGACCTTCCCGGCCCGGGTGGACTGGGACGCCGGGTCGTCGTAGCCGCCTCCCAGCAACTTGCCGAACGCGCCGGCGCCCAGGACACCCATGAGGGCCACAGCCACCGCGGTGGCGATGAGTATCAGCCGGGACCGGCGAATCGCCAGTTCGGCTATGCGTTCAAACACGCACTTTCTCCTTTGATGTCCATACCGTGAAAACGTCGCTGAACGGCCGGAGTTGACCAGTGGGGGGCGTGGGGGCCGGCGGGAGCGACGTTAGTGAGACGGCGGAGAATTTGGCAGTGTTAGATTTTCTTCACACCCCATAACTCGGGGTGGCCCACAGGAGTGACCGGCGTACGGTCCCCGCAAGCCCGCAGAGGAACTCGCCATGGCCACGCCCACCTTGCGCCAGCGACGCCGTGCTGCGGCCACCCAGGAGATCCTGGACGCCGCCGAGCGCCACATCACCGAACACGGACCCGCGGCTCTGTCCCTGCGAGCGGTCGCCCGCGACCTCGGAATGACCGTGCAGGCGCTCTACCACTACTTTCCGAGCCGGGACGCCCTCGTCACGGCGCTCGTCACCAAGGCGTACGACGACCAGGCCGCCGCCGTGCAGGCTGCCGTCGACACCGCGGCGGACGACCCGGACCTGCCGCGTCTGGTGGTCGCGGCCGAGGGCTACCGTCGCTGGGCCATCGCCCACCCCGAGCACTTCCAGCTCCTGTACGGAACGCCGCTGCGGGACTACTCGGCCCCGGTCGACGGGCCGACCACCCAGGCGTCGCGACGGATGAGCGCGATCTTCGAGCGCGAGCTGTTCGACGGGTTCACCGAGGCCCAGCTCGCCGCTGCCGACGCCCCCGTTCTCTCGCCCTCACTGCGGGCATACCTGGCACAGCTGCCGCACTACGGTCTGGGACATCTGCCGCCCCCCGCGACAGCTCTCCTGATGAGCGGGTGGGGACACCTGCACGGCCTCGTCGTCCTGGAGGTGTTCGGACACACCTCTTTCCTCGGTGACCACCAGGCCGAGATCTTCCGCATGGCCATGCGGAACCTGATCGAGGACGTCCACCGCCGGATCCCGCCGGTGGCGGAGTCCCCACGGGAGGTGCCTACGCTGGGCGCGTGACGGACGACAGCAGGCCACTGGCCGTATTCGACCTGGACGGCACTCTCGCGGACACCGCGCATCGGCAGCGCTTCCTGGAGCGGGGGCCGCGCGACTGGGCCGCGTTCTTCGCGGCTGCTCCGCACGATCCGCCCCTGGAACAGGGCGTGGCGCTGGCTCGGGAGAGTGCGACGGACTGCGAGGTCGTCTATCTCACGGGCAGGCCCGAGCGGTGCCGTAAGGACACCGTGGCGTGGCTCGCGGCGAACGGACTTCCCGAGGGGCGGATCTGGATGCGCCGCAACGACGACCGGCGGCCCGCCCGGCATACCAAGCTGGAGATCCTGCGGAAGATCTCCAGGTCGCGCGAGGTCCGGATGCTGGTGGACGACGACGAGCTGGTGTGCGACGAGGCCGAGCGGGCGGGCTTCACGGTCGTACGGGCGCGCTGGGCGAGCACGTCCGCCGCGCTGAAGGACGCTCAGGAGCGTGAGGGGCGGACGTGAGCGCTCGCCGGTGGAGTCAGGCGCTGTCGCCGTCCTCCAGGCGGAAGCCGACCTTCAGGCCCACCTGGTAGTGCTCGATCTCGCCGTTCTCGATGTGGCCGCGCACCTGGGTGACCTCGAACCAGTCCAGCGAACGCAGCGTCTGCGAGGCGCGGGCGATGCCGTTGCGGATGGCGTCGTCGACGCCCTCGTGCGAGGTGCCGACGATCTCGGTGACCCGATAGGTGTGGTCGGTCATGAGGTTGTTCCTCTCCGCCGTGTGGTGACCTGACAACTGTGAGGTGACGTCACTCCACCGTGCCCCACCACGCGGCGGTGCGCGAGGCGGTGGGCGCGGGGTGCTCGGCGGCACCGTCCAGTTCGAGCCGCGAGACGATGCGGTAGCGGTCGCCGCGGTAGAGGGAGCGCACGTACTCGACGGGACGGTCCTCGGTATCCGTGGTGATCCGGTCGATGAGCAGGGCCGGGGAGAGCACGGGCACGCCGAGCAGCGCCGCCTCGTCCTCCGTCAGGACCGTGGGTTCGATGGACTGCGCGGCGTGCGCGGGGCGGATGCGGCGGACCTCGCGAAGATGGGTGTAGAAGCCGGACTCCACCTGCGCGGGCGTGAGCCCCGGGGCGAGGGCCGCCGGAATGTGCAGCCGCTCCAGGGCGATGGGCTCACCGTCGACCAGGCGCAGCCGCACCACGTGCACGAGCTCGGCGGCGGGGGAGATCCGCAGCTTGCGGCCGACCCGCGCCCCGGCCCGGACCGTGCTGAACTCCAGGACGCGGCTCGACCAGGCGCCCCCGGCCCGCGGGACGGTGAGCGGACGGCTGCCCGGGGTCAGCTCCTGAGTGACCTTGGCGCGGGCCACGAACATGCCCCGGCCGTGCTCGCGCACAAGGAGCCCCGAGGCCACCAGCGTGTCGACGGCGGCGCGCAACGTCGGCCGGGAGACACCCAGTTCGGTGCAGAGCTGCCGCTCGGAGGGGATCGCGTCGCCGGGGCGGCGGGACTCGATCAGATCCAGCAGGACCTCGCGTACGCGCTCGCGCTTGCGTACGCCGCCGGGTGTGGGTGTGCCCTGCTGGTCCATGGATGAGCTCGCCCTCTCTGAGTCTTCGACAGGGCTCAACGCCCCGTTGAGCAAGGGGACTTGACGCCCCCATTGGTCTATGCCACCTTCTGTTCTCGCGAGTGGTCACTTTACCAATTGGTAAAGCCGCGAAGTGTCGTTGTACCGCACCTCCCCCCCCCCACGCCGGGAGCGGCGAGCGCTCCCGGCATTCCGAAAGGAATCAGGTCGATGAATCGACACCGCTCCAGCATGACGTTCCGGTTGCGTACGGCTGTCGCGGCCGCGGCGGCCGCGGGGCTCGGCGTCGCCGGACTTGCCGCACTGCCCGCGTCCGCCGCGCCCGACGCCGTCGCCGACGGCGGTGGCTCGGCGACCGTCGCCGCCCCCGTGCTCTTCGACGACTTCGACTACAGCGGCCACGACGACCCGAAGATCTCCGAGCACGGCTGGAGCATCCGCTCCAACGCGGGCGGCCCCGGCGTCCCCGGTGCCTCCTGGGTGCCCGAGAACGTCACCTTCCCCGCCGCCGACGGCAACTCCGTCATGAACCTGGAGACGTCGACCGCGGGCACGGGCGGGTCGACGGAGCAGACCGAGATCCTCACCAAGTCGGTCAAGTTCAGGAACGGCACCTACGCGGCCCGCGTGAAGTACGCCGACGCACCCCGGTCGGGCCCCGACGGCGACCACCTCGTGCAGGCGTTCTTCGCCATCAACGACCTCAAGGCCCCGATGGCGGACGACTACTCCGAGTACGACTTCGAATATCTGCCCAACGGCGGCTGGGGCGAGGCGGGCAACATCCTCTACACCACGTCCTGGGAGACCTTCAATCCGGAGCCGTGGGAGGCGGTCAGCCGGCACACCGAGGTGCGGAAGAGCTATGCGGGCTGGCACGACGTGGTGTTCACCATCGACGACAGCGCCATCAAGTACTACGTCGACGGGCAGCTGTTCGCCACGCACGACGCCAAGTACCTGCCGGAGCGGCCCATGTCCATCAACTTCAACCAGTGGCTCATCGACCTGGCGGGGCAGTCGAGCTCGACTCCGCGCGCCTACGACCAACAGGTCGACTACGTCCTGCACGTCAAGGACCAGGTACTCACCCCGGACGAGGTAAAGGAGCAGGTCAGCGCCGCCCGCAGCGAAGGTGTCACGTTCAAGGACACCGTCCCCGGCAGCTGAATCCTCGCCGGATCCCTCATCAGGGACCGGCACCGGAATCTACGAATCCGGTGCCGGTTCCCCCTTGACCGACTCATTGGTACAGACCAAACTCCAGCCATACCCGTTCGAGCTGAGAGCTCATCCCCCACGTCGGGCCGACCCTCCCTGTCCGCAGGAAGAAAGTGACCCACGTGAAACCGCGCCGCCGTGTCGCCATGTCCTTGACCCTCACCCTCGCCGCCACCGCGCTGCTTCCCGGCTGCGGTGTCCTGCCGGGCGCGGGGGAGGAGAAGCGGACCGTCACCGTGTGGCTCATGCGGGGCAGCGCGTCGTCGGAGTTCATCAAGCGCTTCACGACGGACTTCGAGAAGCAGAACAGCGGCATCGACCTGCGGATACGCCTCCAGGAGTGGACCGGCATCGGCGGCAAGGTCAAGGCCGCGCTCAAGGACGAGAACGGGCCCGACGTCATCGAGGTCGGCAATACGCAGGTCGCCCAGTACGTCGACGAGGGCGGGCTCTACGACCTCACCCTGGAGTCCGCGCGCGACCTCGGCATGAAGGACTGGCTGCCGGGCCTCGCAGAGCCGGGCCGGTACAACGGCAGCCAGTACGGCATTCCTTGGTACGCCGCCAACCGCGTGGTCATCTACAACAAGGACCTTTTCGAGCGGGCCGGGATCGAGCAGCCGCCGAAGACGCGCGCGCAGTGGATCGCCGATACCCAGCGGCTCGACGCCGGCACCGACCAGGGGATCTACCTGGCGGGCCAGGACTGGTACACCCTGGCCGGGTTCATCTGGGACGAGGGCGGCGATCTCGCCACGGAGGCCAAGGGGTCGCGAGGCGTGTGGGAGGGCAGCCTGCACACGCCCGACGCGCTGCGCGGCATGGAGTTCTACCAGGAGCTGCAGGCGCTGGGCGAGGGACCCCGGGACGCCGACGAGGAGCATCCGCCGCAGGCCGGGGTGTTCGCCAAGGGCGACGTGGCGCAGATCGTCGCCGTGCCGGGGACGGCGCGGGCCATCGAGGAGAAGAACCCCGAACTGAAGGGGAAGCTCGGCTTCTTCCCGGTCCCGGGCAAGACGGCGGCGAAGCCGGGCGCCGTCTTCACCGGCGGATCCGACCTCGTCGTGCGCGGGAAGACCGACGACCGCAAGAGCGCGGTCGCGGTGATCGAGGCTCTCGTGAGCAAGAAGTGGCAGAAGGACCTGGCCCGGACCATGAACTACGTGCCGAACAAGACGACTCTGGCCCCGCTCGTCTCGGACGAGGAAGGGGTCGCCGCGATGGCCGAGGGCGCCGCCCGTGGCCGGGCGACGCCGAACTCGCCGAGGTGGGCCGCCGTGGAGGCGGACAACCCGATCAAGAAGTACATGTCGAAGGTCCTCGACGGGGGTGACCCGGCGACGGAGGCGAAGGCGGCCTCGCGCCGGATCACCCGGGAGCTGGACGTCCGCGGGTCGTGAGAGGCTACGCGCGGGACTAGCGCGCCACGCTGAGCGACAGCGCGAAGCGCGCCCTCTCGTCCGTCCACCAGTGGGTCAGCTTCAGGTCCGCCGACGACAGTTCGGACCGCACCCCCTCCTCCCGGAACTTCGCCGATATCTCGGTGCGCATCTCCTCGTGGCGGTCGAAGTCGACCGCCAGGTCGAGCGCCGGGATCTTCACCGTCTGGGCGGCCAGGGAGCGCAGGCGCATCTCGACCCACTCGTGCTCGCGGTCCCAGACGGCCACGTGCGAGAACGCGTCGGGGTCGAAGTCCGCGCCCAGCTCGCGGTTGATCACGGCCAGGACGTTCTTGTTGAAGGCGGCCGTGACGCCCGACCCGTCGTCGTACGCCGAGACGAGAACCGACTCCTCCTTCACCAGGTCCGTGCCGAGCAGCAGCGCGTCACCGGGAGAGAGAAGCGTGCGTACCGACGTCAGGAACGCCGAACGCTCCGCCGGAAGGAGGTTGCCGATCGTGCCGCCGAGGAAGGCGACGAGGCGCGGACCCGGTGTGCCCGGAAGGGCGAGACCGCGGGTGAAGTCGGCGATCAGGGCGTGCACGTTCAGGGAGGGGCGCGAGGCGAGCAAGGTGTTCGCGGCGCCGGTGAGCGCGCTCTCGCTCACGTCCACGGGGACGTACGTGTGCAGGTCGGGAAGCGCGTCGATCAGGTGGCGGGTCTTCTCCGACGATCCCGAGCCCAGCTCGATCAGTGTGCGTGCGCCCGTCACCCCGGCGATCTCCTCGGCGCGGGTCTGGAGGATCTCGCGCTCGGCGCGCGTGGGGTAGTACTCCGGCAGCGTGGTGATCTCGTCGAAGAGCGCGCTGCCCCGCGCGTCGTAGAACCACTTGGGCGGCAGCGTCTTGAGGAAGGGGGTTCCCCCTGGTTGAGCGGAGTCGAGAGCTGGGGGGCGGGTGAGGCCCCGCAGGACGTCGGCGCGCAGGGCCGCGCCGGTGGCGTCCAGGGGCAGGGTGCGGGTCAGCTGGAACGGGCTCACGCGGTGGGCTCCTTGAGCGGGGTCAGCAGAACGTCGGTACGGCTGGCGGCGAGCAGCGTGTGGTCGGGCACCTGGTGCCAGTGCGGATCGTCGTCGTAGGGCTCTGAGGCCACGACGGTGCGGCGGCCCGGTTCGGTGAGATACCAGAGGGTGTCGCCCCAGGCGGTCGCCACGATCGTCTCGCCGTTGGTGAGCAGGAGGTTGAGGCGCGATCCGGGAGCGGCCTGCGCGACCTCCGTCACGGTGTCCGCGATGGCCTGGCCCTCGTCGTCGCCGTTGCGCAGCCGGTGCAGGACGAGCGCCCACACCAGCGCGGAGTCGCAGCGCGCCTCCAAGGACAGAAGCTCGGCGGGCGGAAGCAGCCGGGCCACGGAGGCGAGCGACCTGGGCCAGCCCGTGACCGCGCCGTTGTGGCTGAAGAGCCAGGTCCCGGCGGCGAAGGGCGCCGCCGCCGCTTCCCCGTCCGCGCCCGCCTCGGTCGCGTCGCGCACCGCGGCGAGCAGCGCCCCGGACCTGACGACCCGGGCGAGGTCCGCGAAGGACTGGTCGCCCCAGATCGGTCCGGAGCGGCGGTAGCGCGCGGGCACCGGGTCGCCGTCGGCGTACCAGCCCACTCCGAACCCATCGGCGTTGACCGTGCCGTAGCGCTGCTGCCGCGGTGCCCAGGACTGTCGGAACAGGCTGTGCGCGGGGTCCACGAGGAGCTTCCCGAGGGGCTCGTCGGCTCCCAGGAAGGCCAGGTGACGGCACATCAGGCGGTCTCCGTCGCGTCCGCGTCGCGTGCGGTGCGGAACCCGGAGAAGATCTGCCGCCGCATGGGATGGTCCCAGTTGCGGAACGTACCCCGGCAGGCCACCTCGTCCACGGAGAAGGCACCGCCACGCAGCACCTTGTAGTCCCCGCCGAAGAAGACGTCCGAGTACTCGCGGTAGGGGAAGGCGGCGAACCCCGGATAGGGCAGGAAGTCGCTCGACGTCCACTCCCATACGTCGCCGATCAGCTGGCGCACGCCGAGCGGCGACTCACCGGCCGGGTAGCTGCCGACGGGAGCGGGGCGGAGATGGCGCTGGCCCAGGTTGGCGCGCTCGGGGGTGGGGTCCGCGTCACCCCACGGGTAGCGCATCGAGCGGTCGCTCGCCGGGTCGTGCCGGGCGGCCTTCTCCCACTCCTCCTCGCTGGGCAGGCGCCGGCCCGCCCAGCGGGCGTACGCGTCGGCCTCGTACCAACTGACGTGCAGGACCGGCTCGTCGGGCGGTACGACTTCGACGGCCCCGAAGTGGCGGCGCAGCCACTGGCCGTCTTCCCGGCGCCAGAAGAGCGGCGCCGAGAGTCCGTTGCCGCGGACCATGTCCCAGCCCGCCGGGGTCCACCACCGCTGCTCCGCATAGCCGCCGTCGGCGATGAAGCGCTGGAAGTCGGCGTTGGTCACCGGCGTCGTGTCGATGTAGAACGGCGGGACCAGACGGTGGTGAGCCGGACGCTCGTTGTCGAGCGCCCATGGCTCGGTGGACGTGCCCATCGTGAACGGGCCGCCCGGCACGAGGACTTCGTACGGGCCGTTGAACGGCGGCGCGGGCTCGGGGTCCGGCGCCGTGAGCGCGGTGGGGCCCGAGCGCAGCTGATGGGTGATCAGCATCGTCTCGTCGTGCTGCTGTTCGTGCTGCGCGATCATGCCGAACGCGAACCCCGCGTCGGTCAGCGGCGAACCGCGGAACGGTGTGCGTTCCAGGACGTCGAGGGCGCGCCCGCGCACCTCGGCGGCGTAGCGGCGCGCCTCCGCTGGCGCGAGCAGCGGCAGGCTCGGCCGCTCGGAGCGGGGGTGCTCGAAGGCGTCGTACAGGCCGTCGATCTCGGGTCGCATGGCGTCACGGCCCGCCACCGCCCGCAGCAGCCACAGCTCTTCCTGGTTGCCGATGTGCGCGAGGTCCCAGACCAGTGGTGACATCAACGGCGAGTGCTGCGCGGTCAGTTCGGGTTCATCGACACATGTGGTGAGGAGCGAGGTGCGGTCCCGGGCGGCGAGGAGCGCCGCCACGGCGCGCTGGCGAAGCGCATCGGGGTCGCTGACGGTTCCGGTCATCGGAGGATGCCCTTCTCGTGCTCGTGGTCGTAGTGGTGGCCTTCCCTGTGCCCGTCGAGCAGATCGTCGGCCGGGCAGCGGCCCCGCGCGACATACCGCTCGGCGTACGCGGCGACCACTCTTTGCACCTCGGCGCTCGCGCCCATCCGGGGCAGCGCCTCGGCCGCCGCGGCGAAACAGGCGGCGGCGGCCTCGCGAAGCTCCGGGTCGGCGAGCCCGTGCCGCGCCGCGTCAAGCCACAGCGGGCTGCGCGGCGCCGCGGGCACGCCTGGCGGGCACGCGCGCTCGGCCAGCGGCTTCAGGGTGCGGTAGGCGGTCTCGGCCGCCTGCGGGTCGTCGAACAGCGCGCTCGTCACGGCGAGCGGCACGATCCAGCCGTCCGGGCCCGGCTGCGCGTCGACCATCCGCATCTCCAGATGGCCGCGCGGGCGTACGGGCGGGAAGAGGGTGGTCAGGTGATGTTCGAGGTCCTCGCGGGTCGGCGGGCGTGGCGCGCCCGAGCGGGCCCAGGCACGGAAGGTCAGCCCCTCCGGAACGGCCCAGGACGCTTCGTTCCCTTCGCCCTGCGCTCTGATGAACATCACCGGCGCGTCCATCACGTGCCGCGTCCAGGCCGCCCGCGGCTCCGTGTCGAGCGGCGGCGCGCCGGACGTGCCCGGATCGATCGACGCCCACACGGCCTGCCGCGTGGAGCGCCATCCGGTGGAACGCCCGTCCTGGACCGGCGAGTTGGCGAACACGGCGACCAGTACGGGGCCGAGCAGATGTGCGAGCCGCCACCGTCTGCCGTAGCCGAGCGGGCCCGGCTCCTCGTGCCCCGCGTCCAGGCAGATCTGCACGGAAGCGGTGGAGCACATCATGCGGCGGCCCGCGGGGCCCGCGCGGTCGAGATAGCTCTCCATCGCGTCGTAGCGAGGCCGGTGCAGGATGCGGGACGGTGGGCGCCAGGGATCGGCACCGAGTCCGGTGAGCGTCAGATTCAGGGTGGCGAGGCGATCGCGTACGAGAGCGAGATCGGCCGATACGTCGGACACGCACTCCATGAGCGAGGCGGCGGGGAGCGAGCTGAGCTCCAGCTGGCCGCCTGGTTCGACGGTGATCAGGGAGTGCAGGGGCAGGGCCCGCAGAGCGGTGTAGGCCGCTTCGAGGCGGGCGGGGGACACGGGCAGATGGAGCCGGTGCGGCTCGTGGATCAGCCATTCCAGTTCGACACCGGTGATGCGGGGTGGTCCGGTCTTGAAGCAGATGCCGGTGACCAGCGCCTCAGCCTCGGACTCGGATACCGCGGTGCCGTACTTCTCGCGGTACTTCGTACAGTCACCCTCGGGCATGCGGAGGTCCTCCTGTTCATGTTCTGCCTGGTCCAGCGGTTGCGGACCGTCCGGTCAACTCGATATGGGGTCGACCGAGTTGGCAGCGCTCGTTCTACCCAAGACCTTGTCGGCCGCTCGCACAAGAGTGCCCTTGGGCCCAAGCTCGTGCCAGGGAATTGTGTTGCGGCGGATGTCGGGAAGAGCTCACGATGTGTTCATGTGGGGGACGGGGGACAGGACAGTGTTCGGAGTGGGGGAGCAAGCATGAGCGCGCGACTGCGTGGCATCGCGCAGCAGACCGAGGAGATCGTGGCGGCAGGGTGGTACGCCGCTCCGGGTGGCCGCGACGTGGTGATCGCGGATGCGGTGGACGCCGCGCGCTCCGGCACGCGGATGTTCGGTCCGGCGTCCATCAACGTGACGGACGTGACGCCGCCCGAGCTGAGCTCCACGGTAGTCGAGGTCAGCGGCGAGAGCAGCTTGGAGGCCGCGCACCGGCTCACCGCCGCGGACACGGGCCCCGTGGCCGTCCTGAACTTCTCCTCCGCGCGCAATCCCGGCGGCGGCTATCTGAACGGCGCCCAGGCGCAGGAAGAGGCGCTGTGCCGCGCCTCGGCGCTGTACACGTGCGTGCGCTCGGTCCGTGAGTTCTACGACCACCATCGTGCCCACCGCGACCCCTTCTACAGTGACCGGGTGATCCACTCCCCGGCCGTGCCGGTCTTCCGCGACGACAAGGGGCGGCTGCTCGACGAGGCGTACGAGGTGGGCTTCCTGACCTCGGCCGCACCGAACGCGGGAGTCGTCCTGCGGCAGACCCCGGAGCGCGCCGAGCACCTGCCGACCGCCCTCGCCGGGCGGGCGGAGCGGGTCCTGGAGACCGCCGCTGCCTGTGGCTACCGGCGGCTCGTGCTCGGTGCGTGGGGCTGCGGGGTCTTCCAGAACGATCCCGCGCGGGTGGCGGGCGCGTTCCGGGCGCTGCTCGACGAAGGCGGCCGGTTCCACGGGTACTTCGCGCACATCGTCTTCGGGGTGCTCGACCGCACGCGCGGCGCGGTGACGCGGGCCGCCTTCGACGAGGCGTTCGGCGCGGGGTTCAGGGGCGGGTCAAGTGCCCAGTGACCGGCCCCCTGTCCTAGCGGTCAGCGCCAGCCGTAGCGCTCCTGAAGCCGCCGCACGACCAGGTTGAACCGTATCCGGTCGAGCGCGCACGCCTCGCGGCGCATGCCCTCGTCGTGCACCCGGAGCACCCGGTCGATGTCGACCCAGGAGTCGCGGCCCTCGCGGTCCCAGGGACCGCTGCCGATCGGCACCCACTCCCTATCGTTCGCGTGCTGCTTGCTGGAGAGCTGCACGGCGAGCAGCGTGCCGCGCGCCTCGCGGGCGACGACGAGGACGGGGCGGTCCTTGCCGCGCCCGTCGTTCTCCTCGTAGGGAACCCACGTCCAGACGATCTCGCCGGGGTCGGGATCGCCGTCGTGGGCGGGGGCGTACGCCGTCTGGACCTGGCCGACCTCACGCGGCTCGGCCTCGGTGGTCGCGGTGCGGCCCGTGCGGCCCGGGTGCGCGGTCGTCTGCGGGTCATCGGTGTTGGCAGTCACGCGGGCCACCGTAGATCCTTTCCGGCCCGACCCGCAGGGCGGGTCCGCCTGATGGTCCGCAGGGGCGGGCCATGCGCCACGCCTCACGCGGCCGCCGTCGGCCACCGCTCGTACCAGCGCTGATCCGCCTCCAACTGGGCTGCCAGCGCTATCAGGCGCGGCTCGCTGCCCGCGGGACCGAGCAGCTGCGCGCCGACGGGCAGGCCTCCGGCCACCTGTCCCGCGGGGACGTTGACGCCGGGCCAGCCAAGGACGTTCCACGTCCACGCGTAGGGGCAGGCGGCGATCATCGCCTGGTCGGTGCGCCAGCCGCTGAGGGCGGCCATGGTGCCGATGCGGGGTGGGGGAGTGGCGGTGGTGGGGGTGAGGACGACGTCGTACGTGGAGAAGATCGCGCCGACACGGCGGTGTAGTACGGCTTCGGCGCGGCGGGACAGGCGCAGCGGGGCGCCGCCGAGGAGGCGTCCCATGCGGGCCGCCTCCTTGGTCCGCGGGTCGAGCAGGTGCGGGTCGGGGACCTCGCGGGCCCATTCGGTGATGCCGGCCGTGGCGCGCGGCAGGAAGCCGAGGCCGATCTGGCCGTAGCGCGGGTCGGCTTCCTCGACGTCGTGTCCGAGCGCGGCGAGCCGGTCCGCGAGGACGATGACCTTCCGGCGCACCACGGGATGCAGGCGCTTGGGGGTCGCGGTGAACGGCATGCGCAGGGAGAGGGCTATCCGCAGCCGTCCCGGTTCGCGGGTGGCCGCCTCCGAGGCGCGGATGGCGGGCGGCTTGTGCAGGTCACCGCTGTGATGGCCGCTCGCCGCGTCGAGCAGCAGGGCCGCGTCGGCGACGGTCCTCGCGAGCGGGCCGTTGACGGTGATGCCGTTGAAGGACTCGGGCCAGGGCCACGTCGAGATGCGGCCGCGCTGCGGCTTGATCCCGACCAGATGGGTCCAGGCGGCCGGGATACGCACCGAGCCCGCACCGTCCGAGCCAAGGGCGGCGGGGACGAGCCCCGCCGCGACCGCGGCCGCCGACCCGCCCGACGAGCCGCCGGGGGTGTGCCCCGTGTGCCACGGATTGCGGGTGTCACCGAACCCGGGCCCCTCCGTGAAAGGCCACTGCCCCAGCTCACACGTGTTGGTCTTGCCGATGATCACGGCCCCGGCCGCCCGCAGTCGGCGTACCGACTCGGCGTCCTCCTCCTTCGGCGGGAAGTCGCCACGGCAGCCGAACGCGGTCGGCTCGCCCGCCACGTCCGTGTCGTCCTTCACGGCGAGCGGCACACCCAGCAGCGGCCGCCCCGCCCCGCCGGACGCCAGCTCCCGGTCGGCGGCGTCCGCCTCGGCGAGCGCGGCCTCGGCGCGCACCACCTTGAAGGCGTTGAGCACGGGCTGCGAGGCCTCGATCCGCGCCAGCGTGCGCTCCGTCAGCGCACGTGAGGACACTTCTCCGGCGGCCAGCGCGCGGGCGGTGCGCGCGAGGCCGTCGGCACGGTCGGCAGTCATGTGGGGGCACCTTTGATCGACGGGCAGGTGCACGCACGCTAACCGGCACGGGAGGAACACGGTACGAGGGAAGGGCAGTTCGTGCCGCGCAGGGCGGCCGGGAGTGGTCCGACGCGGGTCAGGGGCGCCCCGGCGCCCGCCTGGGAGCGCCCCCGCGCCGTCTGGAAGTATGAGCCGCGCCATGGTGCAGATACCGAACAAGACCGCACAGCAGCCCGCGCAGTTCCCCGTGCCGACGAGCGCCGACGTGGCGCGTCTGGCGGGGGTCTCGCGCGCGACCGTCTCGTACGTCCTGAACAACACGAGCGCCGTCCGTATCAGCGAGCCCACCCGCCGCCGCGTCCACGAGGCCGCCAAGGAGCTCGGGTACGTCCCGCACGCCGCCGCCCGCAGCCTGCGCGCCGGGCACACCCGTGTCGTCCTGATGCCCACGCCGCAGATCCCGGCGGGACCGCTGTTCAGCGAGTTCTTCAACGAGCTCCAGTGGGCGCTCAGCCGGTTCGACTACACCGTCGTGCAGTACGGCAGCCTCGGCCTGACCGGCGAGGACGCGGCCCGCGCCTGGGCCGAGCTGCGCCCGGTGGCCGTCCTCGCCCCCGACGCGCTGGGGCTGGGCGCGCGCGGAGTGAGCGTCCTGAAGCGGTCAGGTGCCAAGGCCGTCTTCACACTGGGCCCGCAGCGGGCCGAGGGCGCGCACGCGCTGCTCATGGACCAGCGGCTGGTGGGTGACCGCGCCGCGGCGCACCTTCTGGAGCGCGGCTGTCGGCACATCGGCGTCGTGATTCCCGAGGAACGGGGTCTTGAGTCCTTCGCGCGCCCGCGCGCCGAGGGAATGCGCCGCGCACTCGCTCAGCACGGCCAGGACGCCACGATGACCGAGCTGCCCCTGGCCTACGACGAGGAGTCGGCGGCCCGCCTCGCGGCACGCTGGCGCACGCTGGGCGTCGACGGGGTGTTCACGTACAACGACGAGTACGCGATGCTGCTGATGCGGGCGCTGCAGGACGAAGGCATCGCCGTCCCCGAGGGGACGGCGATGATCGGCGCCGACGACTTGATGCTCGGCAGGCTCCTGCGGCCGCGGCTCAGCACGGTCCGCATCGAGCTGCCGTCGGGTCAGAAACTCGCGGAACTCGTCGACCGGGGCGTGCGTGACCCGGGCATGGAGCCCGAGGTGCACGACGTGCTCGGTGCGACGGCGGTGCACCGCGAGTCCAGCTGACCCTTCTGTTCAGAGGGCTTCTCTGCCTTCTCCGCTCAGGGGTCTTCCCCGTGGTGCCGTCTTCCTTACTGTTCCTGCGCCTCAGCCTTGGCCTGCTCCTCGGCGACGGACTTGCGGACCTCGTCCATGTCCAGCTGCCTGGCCTGCCCGATGACGTCCTCGAGGGCTGCCTCCGGCAGCGCGCCGGGCTGTGCGAACACGGCCACCTGGTCGCGGACGATCATCAGCGTCGGGATCGACTGGATGCCGAAGGCCTGAGCGAGCTCAGGCTGCGCCTCCGTGTCCACCTTGCCGAAGACCATGTCGGGATTGCCTTCGGCGGCCTTCTCATAGACGGGCGCGAACGACTTGCACGGACCACACCACTCCGCCCAGAAGTCGATCAGGACGAATTCGTTGTCCGTGACCGTCTGGTCGAAGTTTTCCTTGGTGAGCTCCACAGTCGTGCTGCTCATGGTGTTACCTCTTCCTGCTGCTGTCGGTCGGAGCCGCTGTGCACAACGGCTCGGGCGGCAGACGTATTCCACGCGCTCACCCGGGCTCGTTCCGCGCGCGTACCCATGTGGCCACGTCGCACACCTACGACCACACTGTCTTCCATGACGGATTCGAAGACGTACGACGTAGTGGTCCTTGGCGCGGGTCCCGTGGGGGAGAACGTAGCGGACCGGGCCCGGGCGGGCGGTCTGAGCGTGGCGATCGTGGAGAGTGAACTCGTCGGGGGCGAATGCTCGTACTGGGCGTGCATGCCGAGCAAGGCGCTGCTTCGCCCGGTCATCGCCCGGGCGGACGCCCGCAAGGTGCCAGGACTGCGGCAGTCGGTGCAGGGGCCCCTGGACGCGGCGGCGGTCCTCGCGCACCGGGACGACTACACATCCCACTGGAAGGACGACGGCCAGGTCGGCTGGCTGGAATCGATCGGCGTGACCCTCCACCGAGGCCACGGCCGCATCGCCGGAGCACGCAAGGTGACCGTCACGGGCTCCGACGGGACCGAGCAGACCCTCACCGCCCGCCACGCGGTCGCTGTGTGCACAGGCACCCGCGCCGCGCTGCCGGACCTGCCGGGCATCGCCGACGTGAAGCCGTGGACGAGCCGCGAGGCCACCAGCGCGGACCATGTGCCCGGTCGGCTCGCGGTGGTCGGCGGCGGTGTCGTCGCCGTGGAGATGGCCACCGCCTGGCAGGCGCTCGGCTCGCAGGTCACGCTGCTCGTGCGCGGCGAGGGGCTGCTGCCGCGCATGGAGCCGTTCGCCGGGGAGCTCGTCGCCAAGGCGCTGCGGGAAGCGGGCGCGGACGTCCGCACCGGCGTCTCGGTCACGGCCGTACGCAGGGAGAACGGCACCGTCACGGCGACCCTGACCGGTGGCGACACCCTCGAAGCCGACGAGATCCTCTTCGCCACGGGCCGCGCCCCGCGCACCGACGACCTCGGCCTGGAGACGATCGGCCTCGACCCGGGCTCCTGGCTGCCGGTCGACGAGAGCCTGCGGGTGCAGGGCAGCACCTGGCTCTACGCGGTGGGCGACGCCAACCACCGCGCGCTCCTCACCCACCAGGGCAAGTACCAGGCCCGCGTCGCGGGCGCCGCTATCGTCGCCCGCGCCCAGGACGTCCCCCTTCTGGAGACCGACCGCTGGGGCGCGCACTCCGCCACCGCCGACCGTGACGCCGTACCCCAGGTGGTCTTCACCGACCCCGAGGCGGCATCGGCGGGCCTCACCCTTGAGGAAGCGGAGTCCGCGGGCCACCGCGTGCGCGCCGTGGACTACGACATGTCGGGCGTGGCGGGCGCCGGCCTCTACGCGGACGGCTATGAAGGCCGTGCCCGCATGATCGTCGACCTCGACCGGGAGGTCCTGCTCGGCGTGACCTTCGTGGGCCCTGGCGTCGGCGAGCTCATCCACTCGGCGACGGTGGCGATCGCGGGGGAGGTGCCGATCGACCGGCTGTGGCACGCGGTTCCGGCCTATCCCACGATCAGTGAGGTGTGGCTGCGGCTCCTGGAGACCTATCGCGGGGCGTAGCCGGCACGGCGCCCGGAGGCGCTCTGCCGTTTGATCCGGGGTCCGTCACCCGCAGTGGTGACGGACCCCGGTGTCTTGTGGGGTCAGCGTCCGAAGGCGGCGGGAGGCGGCGGGAGGCGGCGGGGTGGCTGCCCGCTCAGGCCCCCGCGTCCCGCCACGCCGCGTCCCGCAGCAGCCGCAGCCCGTTGAGCCCCACGAGCACGGTGGAGCCCTCGTGGCCGAGCACGCCGAGGGGGAGCGGCAGGCTGCCGACCAGGTCCCAGGTGACCAGGACGGCGATGAACGCCCCGGCGATCACCAGGTTCTGCGCCACGAGCCCGCGGGCGCGCCGGGACAGGGCGATCACCTTCGGGACGGTGGCGAGTTCGTCCCGCACGATGACGGCGTCCGCGGTCTCCAGGGCCAGGTCGGAACCGGCCCGGCCCATCGCGATGCCGGTGTGGGCCGCGGCGAGGGCGGGTGCGTCGTTGACGCCGTCCCCGACGACCAGGACCCTGCGTCCCGCGCCCTCCGCCTCGCGCACCGCCGCGACCTTGTCCTGCGGAAGGAGCCCGGCCCGTACGTCACTGATGCCGACCTCCGCCGCGACCCGGGCCGCGGCTCGCGCGCTGTCGCCGGTGAGCAGCATCGGAGCCCTGCCGGTCAGGGACTCCAGGGCGGTCACGGTCGCCGCGGCGTCCGGGCGGAGGCGGTCGGCGATGCCGAGGACGCCCACGGGAGCCCCGTCGCGCAGCACGAGCACAGCGGTCTGGCCACTGTCGCCCAACTGCCGTGCGCGTACGAGGACATCCGCGCTCGCCGTGTCGCGGGCGTCGCCGCCCGGCGGAGTACCGAGCAGCCGCGCCGGAGCCCCCACCTCGACGGCGGCGCCTCCGACCGTGGCGCTCACCCCGACACCCGGCGCCGATGCGAAGTCCGTCACCGGTGGAATGTCCATGCCGCGAGCGCGTGCCGCACCCACGACAGCGCGGGCCAGGGGATGTTCACTGCGGTACTCGGCGGCTGCCGCGAGCGCGAGGAGGGTGTCGTCGGTCAGGTCGCTGCCGGGGAGCGTGTGGACGGCGGTCACCCGCGGAGTTCCCCCGGTCAGAGTGCCCGTCTTGTCGAGGGCGACCGCGTCCACCTGACCCAGACGCTCCATCACGACGGCGGACTTGACCAGCACGCCGTGCCGCCCCGCGGTGGCGATCGCCGAGAGGAGCGGCGGCATGGTGGCGAGCACCACCGCGCACGGCGAGGCCACGATCATGAACGTCATGGCCCGCAGCAGGGCCCCGGTCAGGTCGTCGCCGAGCGCCAGCGGCACGGCGAACACCGCGAGCGTCGCGACGACCATGCCGAGCGAGTACCGCTGCTCGACCTTCTCGATGAACAGCTGGGTCGGCGCCTTGGTCTCCGACGCCTCCTCGACCATCGTCACGATCCGCGCGATCACCGAGTCAGCCGCGTCACGCCCGACCCGCACCCGCAGCGCACCCGCTCCGTTCAGCGTCCCCGCGAAGACCTCGTCCCCGGCCTCCTTGGCGACCGGCAGCGGCTCCCCGGTGATCGTTGCCTGATCGACGTCACTGGCACCCTCAAGCACCTCGCCGTCCGCGCCGACCCGCTCACCAGGTCGTACGAGGATCACGTCGCCGACCCTCAACTCGGCCGTGTCGAGAGTCTCTTCCCCCTCTCCGTCGGTCAGCCGCGTGGCCGTGGTGGGCGCGAGGTCGAGGAGGCTGCGTACCGAGTCGGCGGTGCGGGCGGTGGCAAGGGCCTCGAGCGCGCCGGACGTGGCGAAGATGACGATGAGCAGCGCCCCGTCCATCACCTGCCCGATCGAGGCGGCGCCGAGGGCCGCGACGATCATCAGCAGGTCCACGTCCAGGGTCTTCTCGCGCAGCGCCCGCAGCCCGGCGAGGGCGGGTTCCCAGCCCCCGGCGACGTACGCGACGGCGTACAACGCACCCCACGTCCAGGAAGCGGCCCCCACCAGCTGGAGCGGCAGTGCGAGCAGGAACGCGACCGTTGCCGCCGACGCCCAGCGGGCCTCGGCGAGGGCGAGGACACGGGTGCGGCGGCGTGGAGCCGACGCCGGGCCGGTGGAAGGCCTCTGGTCGGAGCGGGGGAGCAGGGCAGTGGGCATGACGAAGGAACCCTTCACGGGCTTGGAAGCGGCAACGTCCACACCGTACAGGAATGAATGAACAGCTTTTCATGTGTCAT
This sequence comes from Streptomyces sp. NPDC031274, assembly GCF_055570235.1. NCBI lineage: Bacteria > Bacillati > Actinomycetota > Actinomycetes > Kitasatosporales > Streptomycetaceae > Streptomyces > Streptomyces sp. NPDC031274. The sequence goes on from NZ_JBVIHP010000036.1 coordinate 24,393, forward strand.
GGCGTCATCGCTAGGATGACGCCATGGGTCACGGAGTCGACGACAAGAGCACCGCCACCACGCGTGAACGCCTGGACGCCGTGGGGGCGGCCGACGTCGCCGCCACCCTTCAGGCCCTGGCGACACCCTCACGGCTGCTGATCCTCGCCCGCCTCCAGGAGGGTCCCTGCGCGGCCGGAGACCTGGCCGAGGCGGTCGGCATGGAGCAGTCGGCCTGCTCCCACCAGTTGCGCCTGCTGCGCAACCTGGGCCTGATCGCCGGCGAACGGCACGGCCGCTCCGTCATCTACGCCCTCTACGACCACCACGTCGCCGAACTCCTCGACCAGGCCCTCTTCCATGTCGAGCACCTGCGCCTCGGTCTGCGGGACGTACCGGCGGGCGGCTAGCCTGAGGCTGATCTTCAGCGGCGGTCTCTTGGTTCCGTACACGTGATGCGGGTGATGCAGGTGAGGGAGCACGGCGTGTGGCCCGTGGTGGCGGTCGTGGCCGTCGGCGGCGCGATCGGCGCGTCCGCCCGCTACGGCACGTCTCTGATCTGGCCCACCGCTCCCGACGCCTTCCCGACGGCGACGCTCCTGGTGAACGTCGTCGGATGCGCGGTCATGGGCTTCTTCATGGTGATCCTCACCGAGATGCGGACGCCGCACCGCCTGCTGCGGCCCTTCTTCGGCACCGGCGTGCTCGGTGGCTTCACCACGTTCTCCACCTACGCGGTGGACATCGAGCGTCTGGTGGAACACGGTCACGCCCGCAGGGGCCTCGCCTATCTCGGACTGACGCTGCTCACGGCCCTCGCGGCGGTGTGGAGCGCGTCGTGGGCGACGCGCCGCGTCGTGGCGTGGAGTCGGCCATGACGGACCGGAACAGGGAGGGCCGGTGAACTGGATCTGCGTGATCGCGGGGGCGATGATCGGCGCCCCGCTGCGGTTCCTCACCGACCGTGCCGTGCAGGCCAGGCACGACACGGTCTTCCCGTGGGGGACGTTCGCGGTCAACGTGGTGGGCAGCCTGGTCCTCGGCGTGCTCACCGGCGCGATCGTCGCGGGCGCCGCCTCCTCCCACACCCAGCTGTTCCTCGGTACCGGCCTGTGCGGCGCCCTGACGACGTACTCGACCTTCTCGTACGAGACGCTGCGGCTCTCCGAGGGCGGTGCCCGGTTCTACGCCGCGGTCAATGTCGTGGCCAGTGTCGTCGCGGCGCTCGGCGCGGTCTTCGTGGGCGTCGCGTTGGCGGATGCGGTGTGGGTGTGACGGGCTGGGCCGGGAGATCTGGGTCGGAGATACGGGTCGGGAGATACGGCCAGGGCGCCGATGGCCGCTGCCATCGGCGCCCTGGCGGAGCGTGACCGGTCTGGAGGGCGGTCACGAACCGGCGATCAGGCTTCCGCGAAATCTCCCGAGAGGGCCGCGGCCATGCGCAGGTGCGGGGCCGCGTCCGCGTCCCGTCCCTGCCGCTCGAGCGTGCGGCCGAGGAGCAGCCGGGCGTACTGCTCGACGGGGTCGAGCTCGATGACCGTCCGCAACTCGGTCTCAGCGCGCCGCAGTTGCGCCGAGTGGTAGTAGGCGCGGGCGAGGAGCAGACGCGGGGCGACCTGCTCCGGCACCTCGTCGGCCAGGGTGCCGAGGATGCGCGCCGCCGTGGCGTACTCCTTGGCGTCGAAGAACTGCCGCGCGCGCTCCCAGCGCTCCGCCGCGGTTCCGTGGTCGTAGTACGTCGTGTCCACTGTTGCCTCCTTCGAGCCCTCCAACGACCCCAGGTAGTTAAAAATTCCACTACCTCCTTCCACCAACTACTTCCGCTGACCGCTCCGCTGATTCGCTGATCATTTCCCCCGCCACGGCACCGGTGCGGCGGTTCTTCCGGAATGACCGGAGCGCGTGCCTGACGGCAGGTGCTCCACGGGTCTAGGTTGTGCGGCATGAGCAATCTTGATCGCGAGCCGGTCCCGTCCCTGTGCGGCGGACGCGGGTTCGTCGTCGCCGAACCGGTCCGGGAACTCCTCAGCCCTCGAAAGGTCAAGCTCGGTCAGTCCACGGAGGTCCGCCGTCTGCTGCCGAACCTGGGCCGCCGCATGGTCGGCGCCTGGTGCTTCGTGGATCACTACGGCCCGGACGACATCGCCGACGAACCCGGCATGCAGGTGGGCCCCCACCCGCACATGGGTCTGCAGACGGTCAGTTGGCTGCACGACGGCGAGGTCCTGCACCGCGACTCCACGGGCAGCCTCCAGACGATCCGCCCCCGCGAACTGGGCCTGATGACCTCGGGCAAGGCGATCTCGCACTCCGAGGAGAGCCCCAGATCGCACGCCCGCCTCCTGCACGGCGCGCAGCTGTGGGTGGCACTGCCCGACGTCCACCGCAACACCGACCCGCGCTTCGAGCACCACGCCGAGCTGCCCCTGGTCACGGCCCCCGGCCTGACGGCGACCCTCATCCTGGGCACGGTCGACGGCACCACCTCGCCCGGCACGACCTACACCCCGATCGTCGGCGCCGACCTCACCCTGACCCGCGACGCCGACGTACGCCTCCCGCTGAACCCCGACTTCGAGTACGCCGTCCTGTGCATGTCCGGCGAGACCCGGGTGGACGGCGTCCCCGTACTGCCCGGCTCGATGCTGTACCTGGGCTGCGGCCGCACCGAACTGCCGCTGCACGCCGAGTCGGACGCGGGCCTGATGCTGCTCGGCGGAGAGCCGTTCGACGAAGAGCTGATCATGTGGTGGAACTTCATCGGACGCTCGAACGAGGACATCGCGCAGGCCCGTTCGGACTGGATGGCCGGCTCGCGCTTCGGTGAGGTGAAGGGGTACGACGGCGAGCGCATCCCTGCGCCGGACCTGCCGCCGGTGCCGCTCAAGCCGAGGGGACGGGTGCGCTGACCATCGGGTTCCGGCCCTACCGTGTACACGGACCGAGTTGGGCGTTGTCCCTGACGATGGTCAGCCGGAAGTGATGATCGGAGCCCGAGAGCATGACTGACCCGACGCAGGATCCCCGCTTTCTCCAGGACCCGTATCCCACTTACGCGGCCATGAGGTCCACCTGTCCGGTGCAGCCTCTGCCCACCGGCTCCGGTGGGTACGCCGGTTACCTGGTCACCGGCTACGCGGAAGCGCGGGAAGCCCTCGGCGACGCTCGGCTCTCGAAGGACACGGCCGCGTTCTTCGCGGACAAGGGGTCAAAGCGCCGTCTGCACCCCGCGGTTGCGCACAGCATGCTGGCCAGTGACCCGCCCCAGCACAGCCGGTTGCGCAAGCTGGTGACCGGAGCATTCACCACCGGGGCCGTCGCAGCGCTGCGTCCCTTCATCGACCGAGTCACCAACGACCTGCTGGATCAGTGGCCCGCAGGCGAGCAGGTCGACCTCGTCGCCGACCTGGCGGTGCCGTTGCCCGTCATCGTGATCTGCGAGCTCCTCGGCGTACCGGAGGCGGATCGAACCGACGTTCAACGCTGGTCCGGAGAGTTGTTCGCCGCCGGTAGGCCCGACCTCATCGACGCGGCATCACACGCCATGGCCGACTACATGAGCGGCCTCATCGCCGCCAAACGCGCGCGTCCGGGCGATTCACTCCTCGACCGTCTCATCTCGGCGCGCGACGGTGACGACCACCTCGGCGAGGAGGAACTGGTCTCCCTCGCCGTGCTGCTTCTGGTCGCCGGGCACGAAACCACCACCAATTTCCTCGGCAACGCTGTCCTGGCGCTGCTCCGGCACCCTCACGAGCTGGATCGCCTGCGGAGGAATCCGGGCGATGTGCCAGCCGCACTGGACGAGCTGCTCCGATTCGATTCGCCCGTCAGCACAGCCACTTTCCGGTTCACGACAGAGGCTCTCCATCTCGGTGGCACCGAGATCCCAGGAGGTGCCCCCGTGTTGGTGTCTCTCGGCGCCGCCAACCGTGACCCGCAGCGGTTTCCCTCACCCGACCAGCTCGATCTGAACCGGGACGCCGCCGCCCATCTCAGCTTCGGTCACGGCATCCACCGCTGTGTCGGCGCTCCCCTGGCGAGGGCCGAGGCGGAGATCGCCCTACGAGCCATCTTGACCCGGTTCCCAGGAATCCGCCTTGCCGTATCGCCCGATCAACTTGAGTGGCGGCGCACCCGCCTTGTTCGTGGGCTGGTGTCGCTCCCCGTCCGGACGTGAACAATCAACTCTCCCGGATTCCGTCCCTCCCGGTCAGCAACGGTCAGCACCGGTCGGCGGCGGCGCGCAGCCCGCGTCCGTTGACGATGAACGCGGTCGCGCCGATGGTGAGCGCGCAGACGATCTGCAGTGCGACGAACCACGTCGGCAGAGCGCCGGGGATCATGTCGATCGCGATGATCGTGATCGGCATGACGATCGAGATGACGCGCACGCGCAGATAGGCCCATCGTGCTCCCCTTGCGGCGAGGACGGTCAGCCAGTACGTCACGGCGGCGCTCGCGAGTACTCCGGCCGACCGGCCCCACATGAACGAGGTCACCGTCTGTCCGGTGAGTGCGAGGGCGGCGACCGTGATGAGGACGGCGGCGCTCAGCGCGCCGTAGGCCGCCACGAGGATCTTCGCCCTGCCGAAGTCCCTGGCGCGGTAAGGGTGGTTGAGGTGAGTGGCCTTCGCCGTGCTGGTGCTCGCGGTTTCCATGTCTCGTTCCTCTGCTCGTGATTCTCTGCTCGTGTCGCTGTCCGGTGTCGACGTTAGGAAGCGCAGGAGAGGCGCGGTATGGGTCTGGGCGTAGAGGAGGGTGGGCCTTGACCCACTTCTGAGCCGACCCGGGAGGGAGCGGGCACTGTGCCGTGCACAGTGGGACCACCGAGCCGTACCGGTCACGGTTCATGAAGCAGAAGGAAGGGTCATGCGACAGTTCGTGTCGTGGGCGGCAAGTGCCTGCGTGGGGTTCGTCCGGGCATGTGTGGTGGTGGTCGTCAGCATGCTGGTTCCGGCCGTGTGGGCCGCTGCCGTGGTGCTGGGGATCTGGTGGGGGGCGGGAAACCCGTGGTCGTGGCTCGCGCCGGTCGTGCTGGTGTGTGTGGGCACGTTCGCCCTGTCCCGCCCCGTCTGCCGGGTGTTCCGCTTCCTCGTCGTGAAGTGGACGGCCACCGTCGTTCCCGCCGGGTACCGGCAGGCCGAGCCGGTGGTACGGATGTCCACCGGGTACTGGTGGAACGGTTTCTCCTACGAACGCACCCGCCGCGACGCCCTCATGGACCAGAGGTGGCGGATCCGGTGGAACGACCCGGCGAACTGGCGTGACCTGCGCTTCACGGCGATCGCGCCGCTCACCGCGGGCGTGATCGCGGCTATTCCGCCGGCCGGAGTCGCCACGGCGGTCATCGGGTTCGGCCAGTCGGCGCTTTTCGCCCGCCTTGTCGGGGTGCTCGGCCTGGCCGTGGCCGTCGCGAGCGCTCCGTACGCCTGGCGGTCCGTCGAGCCGGTGGCCGCGCGCTTCCTGCGCGCCTCGCCTGCGATGGTCCTCGCGGACCGGGTGGATGAGCTGACGGCCCAGCGTGCGGACACCACCGTCGTCCAGGCCGCCGAGATCCGCCGGATCGAACGGGACCTGCACGACGGAGCGCAGGCCCGCCTTGTCGGGCTCGGGCTTGCTCTCGTGACCGCCGAGAAGCTGATGGAGACCGACCCCGACCAGGCGAAAGCGCTGATGCGGGAGGCGCGAGCGGGCGCCACCACCTCACTGACCGAACTCCGCGAACTGGTCAAGGGAATCAACCCGCCGGTACTCAACGACCGCGGGCTCGTCGACGCCGTACGCGCGCTTGCCCTGGACAGCCCGCTCGAAGCGACCGTGAGCGCCGGCGTCCCGCTGCGCCTCGACCCGCCGATCGAGTCCGCCGCGTACTTCGGCATCGCCGAACTGCTGACCAACGCGGTCAAGCACGCCCATGCCACCCGGGCACAGATCACCGTCGCGCGGGACGACGCAGGCCTCGTCGTCGACGTCGAGGACGACGGAAGAGGCGGCGTGAGCGCCCGAGCAGGTGGGGGACTGGAAGGGCTGCGCCGCCGTCTCGCGGTCTTCGACGGCACTCTGGAGATCACCAGCCCGGCAGGGGGCCCGACCCGGGTGAGGATGATGGTGCCATGCGAATCGTAGTAGCCGAGGACCTCTACCTTCTGCGCGACGGAATGGTCCGCCTCATCGAAGCGTGCGGACACGAGGTGGTGGCGACGGCGGCCACCGGCCCCGAGACGCTCGACGCGCTGCTGACCTGGCGCCCGGACGTCGCCGTCGTCGACGTCCGCATGCCGCCGACCCAGACGGACGAGGGCCTGCGTGCGGCTCTTGCCGCCCGCCGCGAACGGCCCGGCCTGCCGGTCCTGGTTCTCTCCCAGTACGTCGAACAGCTCTATGCCCGCGAGCTGTTGGCCGACGGCACCGGTGGCATCGGCTACTTCCTCAAGGAGAGCGTGTTCGACGCCGACCAGTTCATCGACGCCCTGGAACGCGTCGCTTCCGGCGGGACTGCCATGGACCCGGCCGTCATCGCGAAACTGCTGTCCAGCGGGTCATCGAACCGGCGACTTGAACGGCTCACCGAACGCGAACACTCCGTGCTCGCCCTCATGGCCGAAGGCTTGTCCAATCAGGCCATCGCGCGTCGGCTCTTCCTGAGTGACAGCGCCATCAGCAAGTACACCACCTCCCTCTTCGGCAAACTCGGCATCACCGATGACGACAACAACAACCGTCGCGTCCTCGCCGTCCTCACCTATCTGAACAACCCCTGATGCCTGAACAACCTCTGACGCGGGCTTCTCGGGCGCAGAAGCGGGACGGGGCTCCGAAGGGTCCCTGGGCGGCCTTCTCGGGGTCGGTGTGGATCCACTGGTGGTCGCCGGTCGCGTCGGCGAAGGTGTCGATGCGGCCCTGGCCGACCTCAAGCCAGTCGGTGACGCCGCAGCTCGCTTGCGACCGCTCCGCGAGGCCGGAGGCCCGGGACCGGCTCATGGCGGAACGGGGCGGCCGTTCGCCCTTGAACGACCGCCCCGACTGGTGCGTTCGGGTCAGGAACCCGTGGGCAGCTCCGCCCTCACCTCGCGTGCCGCCGCGACCAGGTTCTCCAGGGACGCCCTGGTCTCGGGCCAGCCGCGGGTCTTGAGACCGCAGTCGGGGTTCACCCACAGGCGCTCGGCGGGGATGGCCTCAAGTCCCTTGCGCAGCAGGGCCGCTGCCTCCTCTGCGCTGGGGACGCGCGGGGAGTGGATGTCGTAGACGCCGGGGCCCGCCTCGCGCGGGTAGCCGTGCTGGGCGAGTTCGCGGGCCACCTGCATGTGCGAGCGGGCGGCTTCCAGGCTGATGACGTCGGCGTCGAGGTCGTCGATGGCCTGGACGATGTCGCCGAACTCGGCGTAGCACATGTGCGTGTGGATCTGAGTGTCCGGGCGTACGCCGCTGGTGGTGAGGCGGAACGACTCGGTGGCCCAGTCCAGGTAGGCGGCACGGTCGGCGGCCCGCAGCGGCAGCGTCTCGCGCAGTGCGGGCTCATCGACCTGGATCACCGAAGTGCCTGCCGTCTCAAGGTCGTCGACCTCGTCGCGCAGAGCGAGGGCGACCTGGCGCGCCGTGTCGCCGAGCGGCTGGTCGTCGCGGACGAAGGACCAGGCGAGCATGGTGACCGGGCCGGTGAGCATGCCCTTGACGGGGCGGTCGGTGAGGGAGTTGGCGTAGGAGGTCCAGCGCACCGTCATCGGCTCGGGCCGCGAGATGTCGCCCGCCAGGACCGGCGGTCGCACATAGCGGGTGCCGTACGACTGGACCCAGCCGTGCTGCGTGGCGAGGTAGCCGGTGAGCTGCTCGGCGAAGTACTGCACCATGTCGTTGCGCTCCGGCTCGCCGTGCACCAGGACGTCGATACCTGCCTTCTCCTGGAAGGCGAGCACCTCGCGGATCTCGTTCTTGATGCGTTCCTCGTAACCGGCCGTGTCGATGCGTCCGGCACGCAAGTCGGCCCGGGTGGTTCGCAGTTCGGTGGTCTGGGGGAAGGAGCCGATGGTGGTCGTGGGCAGTTGGGGGAGGCCGAGGCGGGTCCGCTGGGCCGCCGCACGCTCCGGGTAGGCGTGGGCGCGGCGGGCATCGGCGCCGGTGACGGCGGCGACGCGGGAGCGTACGGCCGGATCGTGGGTGAGCGCCGAGCCAGAGCGGGACGCCAAGTCGGCGCGGTTGGCGGACAGTTCGGCTGTGATGGCGCCCGTACCCTGGGCCAGGCCGCGGGCCAGGGTGGCGATCTCGGCTGTCTTCTGGTGCGCGAAGGCCAGCCAGCGGGCGATCTGCGGGTCGATGTCCCGTTCGGCGGTGGAGTCCAGCGGTACGTGGAGGAGGGAGCAGGACGCCGAGACGTCGACCCGGTCGGCGAGACCCAGGAGCGTGCCCAGCGTGGAGAGAGACTTCTCCAGGTCGTTGATCCAGATGTTGCGGCCGTTGACGACGCCCGCGACCAGACGCTTGCCGGGAAGACCGCCGACGGCGGCGAGATCCTCGAGCTGGCTGGCCGCGGCCTCGGTGAAGTCGAGGGCGATGCCCTCGACCGGCGCCTTGGCGAGCACGGGCAGCGCCTCGCCGAGTCGGCCGAAGTACGAGGCGACAAGCAGCTTCGGGCGGTCGGTGAGGGCGCCGAGGTCGCGATAGGCGCGGGCGGCGGCATTGAGCTCGGCCGGGGTGCGGTCCTGGACCAGGGCGGGCTCGTCGAGTTGCACCCACTCCGCGCCCGCCGCGCGCAGGTCGGCGATGACCTCGGCGTACACGGGCAGCAGTCGGTCGAGGAGAGTGAGCGGCTCGAAGTCGGCCGCGACGCCGGGCGCGGGCTTGGCGAGCAGCAGATAGGTGACCGGGCCGACGAGGACGGGACGGGCCGCGAGGCCGAGCGCGAGGGCTTCCCCCAGCTCGGTGACCTGCTTGGCGGAGTCGGCGGTGAAGACGGTGTCGGGGCCGAGCTCCGGCACGAGGTAGTGGTAGTTGGTGTCGAACCACTTGGTCATCTCGAGCGGCGCCACGTCCTGGTTGCCGCGGGCCATCGCGAAATAGCCGTCGAGCCTGTCGGTGTCGACAGCCTCACGGTGTCGCTGGGGGACGGCGCCGACCATGACGCTGGTGTCGAGGACGTGGTCGTAGTACGAGAAGTCACCGGTCGGCACCTCATGGATGCCGGCGGCGGCCAGATGCTGCCAGGTGGACCGGCGCAGCTGCGCCGCGGTCTCCCGGAGGGCGTCAGCGGTGACGCGGCCCTTCCAGTAGCCCTCGACGGCCTTCTTCAGTTCCCGGTCGGGGCCCTGGCGGGGGTAGCCGTACACGGTGGACCGTGCTGCCGCGGCTGCGGACTTCGGTGTCACGGAAATCTCCTTCGCGAGATGACTCCTTGAGATCCCGGAGACGGGACACGGACGCGAAGGGGTGACGAACCGGGCGGACCGAACGCGCGCCATCGGCGCGGTGCTGCGGTACTCCACCTGATCTGTACGCCGACCCGCCCACGAGGTCACCGGGATGTCCGCACGTGAGGGGTCACGTACGGGCAACGGGCAGGTCTTCGGACTCGCGGGCACACCTGCCGAGGCAGGTTCCTACTGGCCGTCGCTTCCCGGATCCGCGCTCGGATCCAGTGCGTATGACGGCGGTCGTTCCCACTCACCGCTGCGGGGCAGTCCCGGATTCCCACCGGGTTCCCTCTTGCGACGCGTCTGCCTGGCGGGCAGGGCGAACCAGCTGCACTGGTCAGGCTAAGGGGTGGTCGGCTTCTTGGGCAGTGCTGATCACATTCCGGACCGTGAGGTGAGACACGGATCCACGGAGTGGGGGTCGCGCGAAGGGGCGCGGAACGGATCGAGGCGGGCCCGCTCCTGACGGTCATGGGCAGGAAGACGGTGCACTGTGGCGGACCCGGCGCCGGTCAGGCGGCGAAGAATGGAGATGTGCCTGACCGGTCGCACCATGGACGCAGGGGAAGCGGAGCGGGCCGGGCTCGTCTCGCGCGTGGTGCCCGCCGGTGAACTCGTCGGTGAGGCCCTCGCCGTCGCCGAGGCCGTCGCAGGGATGTCCCTGCCCGTCGCGATGATGGCGAAGGAACCCGTGTCCCGGGCCTTCGAGACGACCCTCGCGGAGGGCGTGTGCTTCGAACGCCGCCTCTTCCACGCCGTGTTCGCGACCGCGGACCAGAAGGAGGGCATGGCCGCCTTCGTCGACAAGCGACCGCCCGGCTTCACGCATTCCTGCGGCCTGAGGTCTGAGACCTGAGGCCTGACCAGGGGCGTACGCCCCTGGTCGTGTGCGTTGGCGCGTGCCACAGCCGCGGCCGTCCCGCAAGTTGTCAGGAAACTCGGTCGCGCACTATGGTCACCACGCCTTGGTGAACGGGAAATCCGGTGTGATGCCGGTGCGGCCCTCGCCACTGTGATCGGGAAGTCCGGCTCCAGCCCTCGCGGCAGCCACTGGGTGCGAACGCATCCGGGAAGGCGGAGTCCGGTCGGTATGACCCGTCAGCCAGGAGACCGGCCAAGGCGCGTTGTCCATCCACGAGGTGCTGGAGAGGGTCTGCTTAGCCATGCACATAGCCGAGGGTTTCCTCCCGCCGGCGCACGCGATCGCCTGGGGCGTAGCGTCCGCGCCGTTCGTCGTCCACGGAGTCCGCTCCCTGACCCGTGAAGTCAAGGAGCACCCCGAGAGCACCCTGCTCCTGGGCGCCTCCGGAGCCTTCACCTTTGTCCTTTCCGCACTGAAAATCCCTTCCGTCACGGGCAGTTGCTCGCACCCGACGGGCACCGGGCTCGGCGCGATCCTGTTCCGGCCGCCGATCATGGCCGTGCTCGGCACGATCACGCTGCTCTTCCAGGCCCTGCTGCTCGCCCACGGCGGGCTCACCACGCTCGGCGCCAACGTGTTCTCCATGGCGATCGTCGGGCCATGGGCCGGATACGCGGTCTACCGGCTCCTGAAGCGGTACGACGTGCCGCTCATGGTCGCCGTGTTCTTCGGCGCGTTCGTCGCCGACCTCTCCACGTACTGCGTCACCAGCGTCCAGCTGGCCCTGGCGTTCCCCGACCCGAGCAGCGGATTCCTCGGCGCCCTGGGCAAGTTCGGCGGCATCTTCGCCGTCACGCAGATCCCCCTGGCGGTCAGCGAGGGACTCCTCACCGTCCTGGTGATGCGGCTGCTCGTACAGTCCAGCAAGGGTGAACTCACGCGGCTCGGCGTACTGCTGCAGGGCAAGCAGTCGGCGGCGACCGCGGCGAAGAAGACGGAGACGACGGAGACGGGGGCCAGCGCCTGATGAGCCGGAACGCGAAGATCAACATTCTGCTCCTCGTCATCGTCGCCGCGCTCGCGGTGCTGCCGGTGGCGCTGGGCCTCGGCGACGACGAAAAGGAACCGTTCGCAGGGGCGGACGCCCAGGCCGAGACCGCGATCACCGAGATCAAGCCGGACTACGAGCCGTGGTTCTCGCCGCTGTACGAACCCCCTTCCGGGGAGATCGAGTCGGCGCTCTTCGCCCTGCAGGCGGCACTCGGGGCGGGCGTCCTCGCGTACTACTTCGGTCTGCGCAAGGGGCGCCGCCAGGGCGCCGACATCGCACGGGAGCAGGAAGTATCGGCGGAGAGGTCCACCGACGTGGAGGGCGCCCGGCCCGAGACCGAGCAGGTCTGAGCCCGCGTGCTGCCCATCGACGCGGCGGCGCACAGCAGTCGCTGGCGCCGCCGTCACCCCGTGGACAAGGCTGTTCTCGGGCTAGGCCTCACTGTCCTGGCCGTCTCGCTGCCGCCCTGGCCCGGTGCCGCCCTGGTGCTGATCGCGGCGCTCGCCGTGCTGCTCGGGCCTGCCGGTGTGCCGCCGCGCAAACTGTGGCGGGCCTACCGCGTACCGCTCGGCTTCTGCGTCACCGGAGCCCTGACCCTGATTGTCCAACTCGGCGGAACCGGAGGGTTCGTCACGCTCGCCGACGGCGGTCCCGCGCGAGCGGGCGGTCTGCTCCTGCGCACGTCGGCGGCCTCGCTCGGCGTCCTGCTGTTCGCCTTCACCACACCGATGTCGGATCTGCTGCCCCGCCTGGTGAAGGCGGGCGTTCCGGCGCCGGTCGTGGACGTGGCCCTGGTCATGTACCGGATGAGCTTCCTGCTCCTGGACTCCATGAGCCGGATCCGGCAGGCGCAGGCCGCTCGGCTCGGCCACACCACCCGGGCCGCCACCTGGCGCTCCCTCGGCTCCCTGGCGGCCACCGCGTTCGTGCGGGCCTTCGACCGGGCGACCCGGTTGCAGGCCGGGCTCGCCGGACGCGGCTACGACGGAACCCTGCGCGTCCTTGTGCCCGAAGCCCGGATCTCCCGCGGTTTCGTGGCCGCCAGCGCGGTACTCCTCACGGGCCTCGCGGTCCTCACCCTCGTACTGGAAAGGCTCCTTCCATGAGCGACCCGAGCGAGCCGAGCGCCCCGAGCTGTCCGAGCGAGCCGAGTGCTCCTCGCGAGCGAGAGCCGGGCGCGGCCTTGGTCGCTCTGCGCGCTGCTTCCTACGCGTACGAGGAGGGGCCGACCGTGCTCAGCGGCCTCGACTTCGATGTCACCGAGGGACGCGCTCTCGCGCTGCTCGGGCGCAACGGCAGCGGCAAGACCACTCTCATGCGGCTGCTGAGCGGCGGACTGCGCCCCGACCGGGGCGGGTTGAGCGTCGTGGGCGTCCCTGTGACGTACGACCGCAAGGGTCTGACCCGGCTGCGCACCACTGTCCAGCTGGTCGTCCAGGACCCGGACGACCAGCTGTTCGCCGCCTCGGTGGAGCAGGACGTGTCCTTCGGGCCGCTGAACCTCGGGCTGCCCGACGCCGAGGTCCGGGCGCGGGTCGCCGAGGCGCTCGCCGCGCTCGACATCGGCGCGCTGGCGGACCGCCCCACCCATCTGCTCTCCTACGGCCAGCGCAAGCGGACGGCCATCGCGGGTGCCGTGGCGATGCGCCCCCGCGTACTGATCCTCGACGAGCCGACCGCCGGACTCGACCCGGACGGCCAGGAGCGGCTCCTGGCCACCCTGCAAGGACTGCGGGACGCGGGGACGACCGTGGTCATGGCCACCCACGATGTGGATCTGGCCCTCCGCTGGGCCGACGACGCGGCGCTGCTCACCCCCTCGGGAGTGCGCACCGGGCCGGTCGCGGAGATGCTCGCCCGACGGGATCTCCTGGCGCGGGCGGGACTTCGCCTGCCGTGGGGGATCGCCGTCTCGGAGCTGCTGCGGACGAAGGGCCTGCTGGACGGGGACGGCGACGGGCCGCGCACACCGGAGGAGCTGGCCGCCCTCATGGCCCCGGCGATGCCCGGTGCGTCAGCCGGTTGACGGGACCGGGGCGCGGCTGCGACCGGGCAGGAGTGCCACGGCCAGGAGCGGGATCGCGGCGAGCGCGAGCCAAGGCGCCCAGGACGGAAGACCGGCGTCGAGGAGCGAGCCGGTCGCGGCGCTGCCCGCGAGGACGATCAGGCCGGAGACCGAGGACAGGGCCCCCGTGTAGAGGCCGATCCTGCCGTCGGGAGTCAGGTCGGGGACCCAGGCGCGGGCGGCCGGTGCGACCAGCATCTGGCCGAGGGTGAGGAGGACGACGAAGGCGGCGGCGGGCAGCAGCCCGGCGACACCGGTCCGGGCGGCCGGGCGCGCGAGGGCCACGACGGCGAACCCGACGGAGATGAGCACGAGCCCGGCCGCCATGGAGCGCCGCAGATCGAGCCGGTCCGCCGCCCAGTGGGTGACCGGCAGCTGCGCGGTCACCACAAGCAGCGAGGAGAGGGCGAAGAGCCAGGCCAGCGGCGCCTGCGACCCGGCCGTGCGCTCCACCTCCTGGGGGAGTGCGAGATAGAGCTGGTTGTACGCCAGGAGATATGCGCCGTACGCACCGCACACCGCCAGGAAGCGGCGGTTGCGCAGCATGTCGCGTACGCCTCCCTGTACGCGGGTCCGCTCCCGCCCGGGTATGCGCTGGGGCAACAGCCACAGGTGCCCGGCAAGTACGAGGACGAAGACCCCGGATCCGGCGAGGCAGACGGTGCGGAAGTCGACGGAGAGCAGCAGCGCGCCGAGGAGCGGACCGACGAACGCGCCGGCCTGGCCCGCCACGGTGAGCAGGGCCAGGACGCGGGTACGCGGGCCGCGTCCTGCCTCCTCCCAGAGCACCGCCTGCCGGGCGACCTCGGATTCGACGGCGGGCGAGAACAGGGCGGCGGCGAAGCCGATCAGGAGTACCGCGCCGATGACCGACCACGTCTGCTGCGCGTGACCGAGCCAGGCGAAACCGGCGATCCGCAGCAGACAGCCGGTGAGGACGACGGGCCGCACGCCGTAGCGGTCGGTCAGGGCGCCGCCCACGACGAAGAGCCCCTGCTGGCTGAACGTCCGCAGGCCGAGCACGAGGCCGACCAGCCAGCCCGCCATGCCGATCGCCGCGCCCAGGTGCTCCGCCAGGAAGGGCAGAACGAGGAAGAAGCCGATGTTGAAGGCCAGTTGGGTCAGGATCAGCAGTCGGAGCAAGGGAGACAAGCTCGACCAGGTCCGTTCGTGGCGCCAACGCTTCGTGGTCCGGGTCCGGGTCCGGGTCCGGGTGCGGGTCCGGGTGCGGGTCCGGGTGCGGGTCCGGGTCCGTGGCGGGGCGGGGAGGGGCTGTTCTCGCTTCACCGGGCAGCCGCCCCGGCTGTGCTCAACTCGCGTTCAGGAGGCCGCACTTCGCCCACGGCGAGCGCGTGGTCGGGCCGACGCCTCCGCCGCAGCCACCGAGGAACCTGTACGCCGCCCGCCGCCGTCACCGCGAGGGCTCCCAGGAGGGCGAGCGCGGCTGCCGGGGCGAGCAGTGCCCAGGGGGCGCGTTCGGCGTAGGGCTGGCTCTCGGCGAGGAGAAGACCCCACTCGGGGGACGGGGGCTGGGCGCCGAGGCCCAGGAAGCCGAGGGCGGCCAGGGCCAGCGCGACGCCCGGGAGCCGAAGGAGCGCGTGGCGGGTGACGGGCGGCAGGACCGCGGGCAGCAGATGGCGCCTGAGCTGGTGCCGACGGCCCGCGCCCAGACTCCGGGTCGCCGCCAGGTGGAGGGTGGCGCGCTCCTGGAGGAGCAGGGCGGCGGTGTGGGCGGACAGGGGGACCCAGGCGACGGCGGCCACCGCGATGGCGGGGGTGGCCGCTCCACTGCCCGCGACACCGGCGACGAGGAGGCCCGCGAGCGTCGGCGGCACGGCGTTGAGCGTGTCGAGGAGCGGGCCGGAGAACCGGGGCAGGAGACCGAGCAGGACGCCGGCCACCAGGGCGAAGGCGCTGATCCCCAGGGCCAGGGCGAGGGTGTGGAGCGCGCCGTGCCCGACCCGGGCAAGGACGTCGCGGCCCAGTGCGTCCGTACCGAACGGGTGCGCCCAGGAAGGGGCCTGGAGGCGGGCCGCGGTGTCCAGGGCGAGGGGATCCCGGGTGAGGCTGAGCAGGATGACGCCCAACAGCACCCCGCCGTACAGGAAGGGCAGTCGGCTC
This sequence comes from Streptomyces sp. NPDC031274, assembly GCF_055570235.1. Lineage (NCBI taxonomy): Bacteria > Bacillati > Actinomycetota > Actinomycetes > Kitasatosporales > Streptomycetaceae > Streptomyces > Streptomyces sp. NPDC031274. Next base: position 39,878 of record NZ_JBVIHP010000036.1, read on the forward strand.
GGGGCGGGTGGCGCCGGGCTGTGCAGGGTCGGCAGCGCGCCGTCGCGCAGGGCGGGACCGCTCGTGAGCCGGGCCGCGAGGCGGAAGAGACCGCCCGTCACGGCGGCGAGCAGCACGAGGGCGAGAGCGCCTGCCTGAAGGACGGGCAGATCCTGTGCCACCGCGGCCTGCAGAGTGGAGCGGCCGAGCCCGGGAATGTCGAAGATCTGCTCCACCGCGACCGCGCCACCGGTCAGGCCCACGAGGAACAGGCCGAGGTTCGGCAGCAGGCCGGGTACGCAGCGGCGCAGCGCCTGCCACGCGATGCGTCTGCTCGGGATGCCGCGGGCCGCGGCGGCCCGCGCCCAGGGTTCGGCGAACGCCCCGGGCAGCAGGTCGTCGAGGAGCCGCCCGAGCAGCGCCCCGGCGGGCAGGCCGAGCGATACGGCGGGCAGCACCATCCACTGGGGCCCGTACCAGCCGAGGGCGGGCAGCAGGCCCAGATGCACGCCGACCACGGTGGCGAGCACCGAGGCGATCAGGAACTCGGGGAGCGCGGCAAGGATCGCCGCACCGCCGCCGGAACGACGGCGCCCGGCGAGCCGACGGCGGGGGCCGAGCCACAGTGTGCGGGCGCACACCGCGCCTGCCGTGACGACGGCCACCACCAGCGCCACGGACATGAGGAGCAACGAGACGCCCAGGGACTGCACGACGGAGGGCAGTACCGCTTCGCCGGAGATCCACGATCGCCCCGCGTCCCCGTGAAGGAGTCCGCCCGTCCACTGGCCGAGCAGATGCGACGGGCCCTCGTCGAGGCCGAGTTCGGCGCGGATGGACGCCAGGACCTCGGGGGTGGGTGTGCGCTCGGCGGCCCGGGCCTTGAGTACGGTGAGCGCCGGGTCGGTGCGGGAGAGCCAGGGCAGCAGACCGATTCCGCACAGCAGCGCCGCGGCGAGGACCACGCGCCAGAGCAGCGCCGGTCCGCCCGTGCGGGTGAGGCTGCGCACGCGGCCCTCAGCGCCTCGTGCCGGTGCCGACCAGCGTCCGCTCGTACGGGTCGAGGATCTCGCCGCGCACCGAGCCGCCGACGCCCGTGATGATCCGCTGGTGGACCAGCGGTACGACGGCGTCCGTGCCGAGGATCGCGGCCTCGGCGGCCATGGTCGCGTCCTGCCGCTTCGCCGTGTCGGCCGTGTTCTCGGCCTTCTTCACGGCCTTGTCCACCGACGAGTCGCACAGCAGCGAGAGGTTGTAGCTGCCGTCGCAGGTGTAGTCGCTGGCGAGGACCGACACGGGGTCGCCGGTGTCGAGCATGGTGTTGCGGGCGCCGACGAACGCGTCGAACTTCCCGGCCAGTGCGTCGCCCTCGATGCGGGAGGACTCACGGACCTCCAGCGTCACCTTGAATCCGGCCTTCTGAAGCTGCTGCTTGAGCACCTGGGCGACCTCCGGCAGCTCGGGCCGGTTGTCGTACGTGCCCAGGGTGATCGACTTCCCGGCGGGTGCCGTGGCCCGTGGCTGTCCCTCGGGCTTGTCGCGCTTTCCGTCGGCCCAGGTCAGGGCGGGGCCGAAGATGCCCTTGCCGGTGTCGGCGTGGCCCTCGTACACGTCCTTGGCGAGCGCGGACGTGTCGATCGCGGCGCGGGCGGCGGCGCGCAGGCCGGGGTCCTTGAAGGCGCCCTTCTCGGTGTTGAGCTGGAGCGCCGTGGTGCGCGCCGTGGCGGTCTCGCGGCCGTGGCCCTTGTCGAGGGACGCGGCTTGGGAGACGGGGACGGCCTCGGCGATGTCCACGTCGCCGGTGCGCAGCGCGTTCGTGCGGGCGGTGCCGTCGGCGATGAACCTCGCGTCGACGCCGGACGCCTGGGCGCGACCGTCCCAGTAGCCGTCGAAGCGGTCGAGGGTGGCCGCGGTGGCGCCGGTGGTCTTCGTGAGCTCGAAGGGTCCCGTGGCGGTGCCGACCGGACTGACCTTGTCGCCCTTCTCGTACGCCTTCGCGGAGAGCACGGCGAGGCCGGGGCTCGACAGGCGCAGGGGGAGCGCCGGGTCCGGGTCGGCGGTGGTGATGCGGACCCCGTCGTCGCCGACGGGCTTGGCGGTGAGAGTCGCCCCCGACAGGGCGGCCGTGACGGGCTTGGCCTGCGCCGCGTGGGTCAGGGCCGACGAGACGGCGGCAGGGGTGACCCGGGTGCCGTCCTGGAAGTCGGCCTGGCGCAGGGTGAACAGCCAGCTGCGGTCGTTCTCCTGCTTCCAGGACGCGGCGAGCGCGGGGGCGGCGGTGCCGTTCGCGTCCAGCTTGGTCAGGCCCTCGGTGACGCCGAGACGGCTGAGGAGGGTGGCGTCGGCACCGTACGGAGAGAAGTTCTCGGAGGGTGGGAAGGCCAGCGCGACCTTGAGCCGGGCACCGCCCTCGGTGTCGCCCGACGAGTCGTTCTTGCCGGCGAAACAGCCGGCGAGCAGGGGAGCGACGAGTAGTCCTGCTATGAGGGGGCGGTGGCGGACGGAGCGCATGGTCCTCGTTCTCGGGGTGGTGTGTGTCCGTAAGTGCGGCAGCAGCCACAGAGGTTACATGACAACCATTTCCATTACGGCTGGAGGGGGTGGCTGGGCCGCACGTCCGGGGAGCGCTGGAGGGTCAGGGGCGCATCGGCACTTCGAAATGCACGACGCGCGATGCGCCGGAGTCCTCGCGCTCGTCGTGCACGATCTTTCCCAGTGAGCGCCAGAAGCCCTCGGCGCCGGTCACCGCGGGATCGGTGTGCAGATATACGGACCGGTACCCGCCGTCCGCCGCGGCGAAGTCAAGGAGCTCGCCGACCAGTCGCCGGGCCAGGCCGCGCCGCCGGTGCTCGGCGCGTACGTAGACGCGCCGCAGCTGCGCCGTCTCGCCCGAGGGGAAGCGTTCGGCGATCCAGCCGGGGTTCGGCGGATGCGCGGGGCCGCGTGAGTCGAGCGCGGCCGTGGCGGCGATTGACCCGTCCCGCTGGTCCACCGCGACGAGCAGTGTGTGGCGGGCCGGGCTCAGGTACGCGCCGTCGAGGTCGATGATGTCGACGTGCCAGCGCGGCACGTACCCCGTGCCGAAGTCGTGGTAAACGGTGTCGAGCATGACGGCTCGTGCGGCGTCGAGGTCGTCGGCGGTGGCCGTCCTGATGCGGTAATCGTGCACTTGCACATCCTAAGCATTAGGCCGGTGCGGCCTGTCATCAGCGTGGGGCGGTACGGCCTGCTGTCGGCGGCATGGCCCGGCGCCCCAGTTGCCGTGGCCCGGTTCGGTCGCTCTGGGCGACCAACGTTGCATGGTCATGCGAAGTCATGCATACTCTTCCTATGTCCAAGGTCCTCACCTCCCTGCCCACCGGCGAGCGCGTCGGCATTGCCTTCTCCGGCGGTCTCGACACCTCCGTCGCCGTCGCCTGGATGCGTGACAAGGGCGCCGTCCCGTGCACGTACACCGCCGACATCGGCCAGTACGACGAGCCCGACATCGCCTCCGTGCCCGGCCGTGCCTCGGCGTACGGCGCCGAGATCACCCGCCTCGTCGACTGCCGAGCCGCGCTGGTCGAGGAAGGCCTTGCGGCGCTTGCCTGCGGCGCGTTCCACATCAGGTCGGGCGGTCGCCCCTACTTCAACACCACGCCGCTCGGCCGTGCCGTGACCGGCACGCTCCTGGTGCGGGCGATGCTGGAGGACGGGGTGCAGATCTGGGGCGACGGCTCCACCTTCAAGGGCAACGACATCGAGCGGTTCTACCGGTACGGGCTGCTCGCCAACCCGTACCTGCGGATCTACAAGCCCTGGCTGGACGCGGACTTCGTCACGGAGCTCGGCGGCCGCAAGGAGATGTCGGAGTGGCTGGTCGCGCACGAGCTGCCCTACCGGGACTCGACGGAGAAGGCGTACTCCACGGACGCCAACATCTGGGGCGCCACCCATGAGGCCAAGACCCTTGAGCACCTCGACACCGGGCTCGAGACGGTCGACCCGATCATGGGTGTGCGGTTCTGGGACCCGTCGGTGGAGATCGACACGGAGGACGTGACGATCGGCTTCGACCAGGGCCGCCCGGTCACGATCAACGGCAAGGAGTTCGCCTCCCCGGTCGACCTCGTCATGGAGGCCAACGCGGTCGGCGGGCGGCACGGCCTCGGCATGTCCGACCAGATCGAGAACCGGATCATCGAGGCCAAGAGCCGCGGCATCTACGAGGCGCCCGGCATGGCCCTCCTGCACATCGCCTACGAGCGCCTGGTCAACGCGATCCACAACGAGGACACCCTTGCCGCGTACCACAACGAGGGCCGGCGCCTCGGGCGGCTGATGTACGAGGGTCGCTGGCTGGACCCGCAGGCGCTGATGATCCGTGAGTCGCTGCAGCGCTGGGTCGGCGCGGCCGTCACCGGCGAGGTGACCGTGCGGCTGCGGCGCGGCGAGGACTACTCGATCATCGACACCCAGGGCCCGATGTTCAGCTACCACCCGGACAAGCTCTCCATGGAGCGGACCGAGGACTCGGCGTTCGGCCCGGTGGACCGGATCGGCCAGCTCACCATGCGCAACCTGGACATCGCCGACTCCCGTGCGCGGCTCGAGCAGTACGCGGGCCTCGGCCTGGTCGGCTCCGGCCACCCGACGCCGATCGGCGCCGCGCAGGCCGCGTCGACCGGTCTGATCGGCGCCATGGACGGCGGCGGAGCCGAGGCGATCGCCTCGCGCGGCGAGGTCACGGAGGAAGAGTCGATGCTGGACCGTGCCGCGATGGAGTCCGGCACGGACTGACACCGCGCACCGTTCGCACGTACGCACCAGGGCAACGGGGGAGAGAGGGGGGGGTGGGTGGGGGGGAGGTGGGGTGGGGTACCGGGGGGGGATGGGTTCACGCCAGGGGTCCGCGGGGGGCCAAGGTCCGT
>NZ_JBVIHP010000036.1:44776-90882 GCF_055570235.1 Streptomyces sp. NPDC031274
AGAGAGGAGTGAGTGGGGGGCCGGAGTAGGGGGGAGTCAGAGAAAGGGGAAAACCGGAAGGTGTCAAAAGGGAGAAAGGGGGGCGGGGGACGCGGGGGGGTGGGGCCCGTGGGGTCCCGTTGCCGTGTGCCCAGGTGTCTGCGCGTCTCCGCACGGTGTCCCAATGGGTCACATGTCTCATTGGGACATTGGCGGGAGTAGAGTCGGACGCATGAGCAACTACCACTCGATCGACGGCGGCTCGCGCCACGCCGACACGGGAATAGATGCACACCGGGGGACACAGAGCGCACAGAACAAGAACGAGAAGAGGCATCCCAGATGTCAGCGCAAGAACCCGCCCTGTCCGCCGAGATGAAGGCCGTCCAGTACCGCAGCGTCGGCGCCGCCCCCGAGGTGGTCACCGTCCCGCGCCCGGAGCCGGGTCCCGGCCAAGTACTCCTGAAGGTCACCGCCGCGGGCGTCTGCCACTCCGACATCGCGGTGATGAGCTGGCCCGCCGAGGCGCTGCCCTTCCCACTACCGCTCACCCTCGGCCATGAGGGCGCGGGGACGGTCGCCGCGCTGGGCGAGGGCGTCACCGGCTTCGAGGTCGGCGACTCCGTGGCCGTCTACGGCCCCTGGGGCTGCGGAGCCTGCCTGATGTGCGCGCAGGGCAAGGAGAACTACTGCACGCGCGCCGACGAGCTCGGCATCCGCCCGCCGGGGCTCGGGGCGCCCGGCGCCATCGCCGAGTACATGATCGTGGACGACGCGCGCCATCTGGTCCCGCTCGGCGACCTCGACCCGGTGACCGCTGTGCCGCTCACCGACGCGGGCCTGACCCCGTACCACGCCATCAAGACCTCCCTGCCCAAGCTGGCCCCCGGCAGCACCGCCGTGGTCATCGGCACCGGGGGCCTCGGGCACGTCGCCATCCAGCTGCTGCGCGCGCTGACGTCGGCACGGGTGATCGCCCTGGACGTCACCGAGGAGAAGCTGCGCCTCGCCCGCAAGGTCGGCGCCCACGAGACCGTCCTGTCGGACGAGCACGCGGCGGCGAAGGTCCGCGAGTTGACCGGGGGCCTCGGCGCCCACGCCGTGTTCGACTTCGTCGGCGCACCGCCCACCATCGCTACGGCGACCGCCTGCGCCGCGGTGGAGGCGGACATCACCATCGTCGGCATCGGCGGCGGGATCGCGTCCGTCGGCTTCGGCACGACTCCCTACGACGCGGCGGTCCGCGCCCCTTACTGGGGCAGCAGGTCCGAGCTGATCGAGGTCCTCGACCTGGCGCGCTCCGGCGTGATCGACGTCCACGTGGAGACGTACGCCCTGGACGACGCACCCAAGGCGTACGAGAACCTGCACGAGGGCCGGATCAGCGGCCGGGCGGTCATTCTGCCCAACGGCTGACCCGGTTTCCGGGGGCCAGGGCGGTGGCGGACCACCGCGCCGACCGCCTCGTGCCTAGACGCGCAGCAGTTGTTCCACGGATTCGCGGTACTGCCGCAGAGCGAGGCGCAGTTCTTCCGTCTGCGTCTCGCTGTCCTGGCCCTGCCAGCTTGTGCGCAGGGTCCGCCGCCGTTCCGCGAGGGTTTCGGTCAGATGCCTGACGGCGTCGTCGAAGAGGCTGTCGGCCTCTCTCACCGCCTGGCGGGGGTCGTCGACGAAGGCGCTGAGGGCCTGTTGGAGTCGTAGGCCGAGCTTGTCCCGTTCGTCCTGCGGAAGCAGTACGGAGCCGGGGGCGGACTCGGTGACCGGGGGGATGGGGGTGACGGGAGTGACGGCGGCGGGAGCGGGGGAGCCGCTGCCGACAACCGGCTCGTGCGGTGTGAGGTGCTTGGCGTCCGTCATGACGTGCCGCTTCCCTTCGCGTGACGTCGGGTCAGTGCCCACGGTGCGTGGCCGCGGTCGGCGGGGGACCGCCGGCTGTTACGGGGCGAGCTGTTCCGGTTCGAGTCGACCGCGTGCTCGGAGGTCAGGGCCTCGAAGAGGTGCCGGGCCTCGACCATGGCCTCGCGCAGTTCCTCGGTGCCGCCCTTCTTGTATGCCGCCGTGTGCACGCTGCGGTAGCCGTGGACGGAGTGGGCGTGGTGCACGGAGAGCGCGGCCACCTGCTCCTCGAAGCGCTCGCCGTCGGGGAAGCCCCGGTCCCTGGCCAGGCGGGCAAGAAGCGCGTCGGCCTCGGCGACCGCCTGCTGCGGGGATTCGACGAACTGCTCCTGGACACCGGCCCATTGGGCCAGGTACCGCTCGCGCGCGCCGGGCGGCAGGGGCTCGGCCTTGATGGAGCCGTGAAGTCGTACCCGGTCACGGAGTTCTTGCTCGGCTGCCCGTACGTCGCCGTCGTGGCGGGCGACGGTGTGGTCGTACTCGGGCCCGAAGCGGTTCTTCAGGCCGCGTCCGCCGCCCCGGGCTCGCCGCAGTCCGACGATGAGGACGGCGGCTGCCGCAATGACGACCACGGCGATGATGACGGCGGTGATCATGGCTGCCTCCCTTTGTCTCGTGGTCCGTTCGGCGCCGAGGCCGGCCGATGGGTGCCCACGCGACGTGGGCACCGATCGGGGCGTCTGTGATCAGCGGTCGAACGGCTGGTTGTGGGTTCGCATGGCAGCCGAGTACCCCCATGTTCGGCAATCAGTCGACTGAGGAGCGGTTCGCCCGCGGGCAGGGCCGGTTGGACCGCTGTTCAGGAAGCGCCGAAGACACGTTCGAGCGGCCGGACCAGGCGCACGGTGCCCCCTCACACCTGCCTGTCCGGCCCGGCAGCGGACACGCCCACGCTGCGGATACCGCCGGATCCGACGCGTCGGATGACATGCTGAAACGACTGGCCAAGTCTTGATCGCAGTACGGCGAGCGCCGCTGGAACCCGGGCCACGCCAAGGAACCACGCGAAGGACAAGAACGACGTGCTGACCGTGCTGGTCCTTGCCGCCGAACACCGCGCCGGCGCCCTGATCCCGCAGATCGAGACCGTCCCGGGCGTGTACGTCATCTCCCATGCGGACGACAGTTTCCTCGCGCTCGCACGGGCCCGCGCCCTGCTGCCCGACGTTCTGGTCATCGACCTCAGCGCCCGCTTCGCGGGCGACGCCGCCACGGTCATCGACCAGGCCCGCCGACTCGAGCCGCCCAGCCACATCCTGGTCCACGCGGGCGACGCCGTGGTGGGGACCGTTTCGCCCACCGGAGCGGTCGGCCCCGGGCAGGACGACTCACCACGCGGCCTGGTGCACACGCTGGCACGGCTCGCCGCCGAGGCGGCCCCGCCGCTGTGACCGGACCGGTGCTCCGGCCCAGCCGGTCCGGGCAGCCCCGCTACAGATCCGCGACCCGCGCCGAGAGCCCGTAGTCGAGTTCGGAGCCGTCGACGAGGAGCGCCTCCACGGTGCGGGTCCCGGGGTCGATGTCTGCCTCCATCCCGTCGCCCGTGTACCGGGGGAACCCGGAGGCTCCGGTTTCGCCCGTGGCCACCACGACGGCCGAGCGCAGGGCGCCGCGTGCATCGGTCGTACTCTCGCCGTTCCCCGAGAACTCGGGCACCAGCAGGATCTCGAAACGCTGCGGGACAGTGTTCATGCTCGTGACGCTAGACAGGAGTGGCGCGCCACGCATGTCCACCACTGCCGCTCGGTGCCGCACGCGCCCCTCATCCGAGGGTCAGCTCGATCCGCAGCGGCCCCGGGAGGGCGGCCTGTGCCGACGGCTCGACGCGGACGGTGGCCACGGCCGTGCCGGGCGGGCCCCAGAGAGGGTCCGCCCGGCAGGTGAGCGTGTACACGCCCGTTGTGGGGGCGCTGAGGGAGAACCGTCCCTCGGCGTCCGTCAGGGCGGCGATGTCCGGCAGGGGCTGGGGCCCGTCGGTGAACAGGACGTGGGCGCCCGGCACCGGGTTGCCCGACGCGTCGCGGACGACGCCGGTGATCTCCACTGCGGACCTGCTGCCGTTCATCGGGGTCAGCTCACGCCTTCCACGCCACGTAGTTGTTGAAGACCGGGGTGGTGAACCGGGTTCCCGAGTTCACCCGCGAGCCGCCGTAGGCGTGGATGCCGAAGCCGTAGCGGCCGGTGCTGTCGATGCGGTAGACGGAGCTGCCGCTCTGTCCACCGGCGGTGTCGATGTCGTAGTACACCTTGCGCGCGGCGACGGAGTCGATCCCGCGTGCCGCGTACCACTGCGTCCCTGACGGCTTGTCGCCCGGGTAGCCGGAGATGTTACCGGTGGTCTTGAGCAGGTCCGAGTCGGACCAGACGCCGAAGCCGAACCAGCCCGTGGTGGAGCCGATGTTGGAGGGCGTGACGATGGCGCCGTAGTCGAAGTTCTCGTCGCCGTTGTCCGTCCAGCCGGTCACGGAGCGGAAGCTGGTGCAGGTGATGCTGCCGTAGGGCAGGGAGGCGGCGTTGCGGCCCGGCATGACCTGAATGCTCTTCACCCAGCCGTCACGGCCCGCCACACCGCTGCCCTTGATGTAGACGACATGCCCTGCCGTGGCGAGGGTGTGCGGTCCAAGGAGCCAGCCGGTGCCCTGGTAGAGGGCGTTGTCGCGGGCGGTGATCAGCAGGTAGCAGTGCACCCGCCATGGATACACGCTGGTGTCGTTGATCTTTACGCGGTCGTCGGGGCCGTGCACGGTCTCGGGCGCCAGCGGCGGTGGGCCGTACGACGCCTCTCCGATGTCGGGGAGCGTGGCGGTCGGGGCCGTCCAGGCCTCCGGTGCGAAGTGGTCGGGGCGCCGGTAGCCCTCGACGTTCTCCAGACCCTCCCCCATCGACTGCTGGACCTGGCCCTGAGTCCCCTCGGAGGGCGGCTGCAGGACCGCTTCCTGCTCGGCGGCCAGGGACTGGGCTCCGTCCTGCGGCTCGTTCGTCACTGCGGTGTGCGGGTCTTGCGCCATTCTGGATCACCCGGCTTCTCTCGGAGCTGCGATGTGATGCCTTTCAGGACGCTGCGGCCGCAACGTTTTAGCGTCGATTCCCCTTCTTACTGCCGCCGGACAAGAGCGGCAATGAGCCTTTTGCGCCGTCCTGTAGCGGGTGCGCATGCCTTCCGTACGGGTGCCGTATGTGTCAACAAGGTGACTCCCGGGGCCCGTACGACGCTCAGGGCGTCACCTTGCCCCGCCGCCGCACGGCGGGCGGCCCGGGCCAGGTCTCAGCGGTCCCGGCCGGACACCCGTGCCCCGCCCGCTGCGGGAGCGGGCGGGCCACGATGCCTCAATCACGTCTCCATGGAGCTACGGGCGGGCGTAGGGCCGGGTCATGATCTCCATGTTGTGGCCGTCCGGGTCGGCGAAATACGCCCCGCGACCGCCGAACAGCCGGTTGATCCGGCCGGGTTCGGTGTGGTTGGGGTCGGCGTAGTAGGTGACCCCGACCGCCTCCAGGCGGGCGATCATGGCGTCGAACTGCTCGTCGGGCACCAGGAACGCGTAGTGCTGCGACTGGATGTGCTCGTCGCTCGGCGCGTAATAGTCGAGTGTCACGCCGTTGCCGAGATCGACGGGCAGGAACGGCCCGAACGGGGCGCCGACCTTCAGGCCGAGGATCACGGCGATGAACTCGGCCGACAGCCGCCGGTCCTTGGCGAAGACGGCGGTGTGGTTCAACTGGACCGTGGTGACAGGTGAATTGGGCGTGACAGGTGAATCGGGGGCGTAGGGGTGCTGCTCGCGCGGCATGGGTGACGTCATGGGTGATGTCTCTTCCGGGTCCTGGGTTCCACTGGAGGTGCGCCGCATGGGGCGCGGGGAGGTAAGACGGAAGAGGGGACGGCGGGGCTCTGGCCCGCCTCGCGCTCACGCCGAGGCCGGATGCCTCACTCGTACGTGGCCCATGGCCGACCCGGCAGTCACCTGAGTGACCTTAATGCGCGCTACGAGGCGGAGCAATGCTGTTTTTATCGGGCTTCGCTGTCATGGTGGGGTCAAGGGGTGGCGGCTTGTCCCTGGACCGGGCGTTAGCCTCGTCCTTTGACGACGAGGCGGCGGAAGGGAGACGGGCGTGGCGGAGCAGGAGCGGCGTTCCCGGCGGCGGGGGCAGGGTGAGCTGGAGGCACAGGTCCTCTCGGCCCTGCGCGAGGCGGAAGGCCCCGCGACCGCGGGCTGGGTGCAGGAGCGGCTCGGCAGCGACCTGGCGTACACGACGGTCGTGACGATCCTCACCCGACTCCTGGACAAGGGCGCGGTGACCCGTGAGCGCGCGGGCCGCTCCTTCGCGTGGACACCGTCGTCCGACGAGGCGGGTCTCGCGGCACGCAAGATGCGCAAGGTGCTCGACGGCGAGCGCGACCGGGAGGCGGTCCTGGCCAGTTTCCTCACCGCCCTGCCGCCCGGGGACGAGCAGCTGCTGCGGGAGTTCCTGCGGCAGGCCGAAGCGGAGAAGGACGTCTGAACCGTCATGGGGATGTTCGTCCTTCTGCCCCTGGTCCTTCCGCTGACGGCCTGGCCGGTCGCCCGGCTCGCCGAGCAGCGTCTGCATCCGCGGACCGCCACCCGACTGCTCACGACGGTCGCCGCGGTCATGGCGCTCTGCAGCACTCTGTGCCTGGGCCTGCTGATGGTCGTCGGCACGGCTCAGCTGCCCGGTAACCCGCTGCCGGACGGCTGGTCGGACCCCGAGGTGCGCGCCGCCGTCCCGTACGACGAGGTCGCCGGGCGCCTGGCCATTCCCGGGCTGCTCGCCGTGGCCGCCGCGTGCGGCAGAACTCTGTGGCGCCACCGTCAGGTACGCCGCCGCGCCCACCAGGCCCTTGCCGGGCTCCCCGGCACCGCCGTCGCGGTCCTGCCCGACGACGAGCCCTACGCGTACGCGCTGCCCGGCGGCGTCCGCGACCGGGTCGTGGTCACCACCGCCCTCCTCGACTGCCTCGCCCCCGCGGAGCGCCGCGCCCTGTTCGCCCATGAGCGCGCCCACCTCGCGACCCGGCACCACCGCTATCTCCTGGCCGTACAGCTGGCCGCGCGCGCCAATCCGTTCCTGCGCCCGCTGCGCACGGCCGTGTCCTACACCACCGAGCGATGGGCGGACGAGGACGCAGCGCACGTCGTCGGCGACCGCAGAACCGTCGCCCGCGCGATCGGCAAGGCGGCCCTCCACTCCCGGGGCGCCCCGGCCCCGACCCTCGCCGGACTCGCCGCGCCGGGACCCGTACCGCGCCGGGTCGCGGCTCTCCTCGGCCCGGCACCCGCCGCGCGCACCTGGCCGTCCCTGTTCACCTCGGTGGGGCTCGCGGCCTGGGCGGCGGCCGCGGGGGCGGCGGCTTCCGCCATGTCGTCGGCGAACTCCGCCGTCACGATGGTCCTCATCCTGCACGCGGCCACCCCGCTCTAGACCGGCAGGCCCGCTCTGGACCGACAGGCCTGCCGGATCAGTTTGCCGTTCCTTTACAGTGGCTGTAGAAGCACTACCGCTTCCCTGCCACCGCCCTCGTACGACACCACGTACGAGTACGAGAAGGAGCCACGGACCCGCAATGGGTGAGCCTCCCAGTACGAACCGTGCCATTTCCCGCCCGCTGTCCGAGCGCGAGGGAACGGGGGTGGCACGGTGACCGAGATCCTGCTTCTGCTGCTCGCCCTGCTCCTCACGCTCGCTTGCGCGGTTTTCGTCGCGGCCGAGTTCTCCCTGACCACCGTCGAGCGCAGTGACCTGGAGCGCGCCGCCGAGGCGGGCGAGCGGGGCGCCGAGGGGGCCCTCCAAGCCGTCCGGCGCCTGACCCTGCAGCTGTCCGGCGCACAGCTGGGCATCACCGTCACGTCCCTGGTGATCGGCATGCTCGCCGAGCCCTCGCTCGCGGCCGTGCTGCGCGGGCCGCTCGAAGCGGCCGGGCTCGGCGGGGCCGCGTCCCCCGTGGCGAGCGTCCTCGGGGTGATCGTCTCCACCGTGGTCCTGATGGTCGTCGGCGAGCTGGTGCCCAAGAACTGGGCGATCTCCCGGCCGCTGGCCGTCGCCAAGGTGGTGGCGGCACCGCAGCGCGGCTTCACCGCCGCCTTCGGACCGTTCATCCGGCACTTGAACAACACCGCGAACCACGTCGTGCGCCGCTTCGGTCTCGAGCCCGCCGAGGAGCTCGCCTCCGCGCGCACCCCCGAGGAGCTGGTCGCCCTGGCCAGGCGCTCGGCCGCCGAGGGCGCCCTGGAGGCGGACTCCGCCGAACTGTTCGTCCGCACACTGCACTTGAGCGAGCTGACGGCACAGAACGTGATGACCCCGCGGGTGGACGTACGCGCTCTGGAGGCGCACGCCACGGCCGCCGACGCCGCGAACCTGACACACGCCACAGGGCTGTCCCGCTTCCCCGTCTTCCGCGACAGCCTGGACGAGGTCATCGGCACCGTGCACATCCGCGACGTGCTCGCCCTGGCCCCCGAGAAGCGGCGGCTCACCTCGGTCACCGAGCTGGCCACCGAGCCCCTCCTCGTGCCCGACAGCCTGCCCGCGGACCGGCTTCTGGAGCGGCTGCGGGAGACCCGCACGATGGCCGTCGTGATCGACGAGTACGGCGGCACGGCAGGTGTGGCGACGGTGGAGGACATCGTCGAGGAGGTCGTCGGCGAGGTCCGCGACGAGCACGACCCCGTAGAGGTCCCCGATCTGCTGCCCGCACAGACGGCCCCGGACGGCCGCACGGTGTGGGAGGCCGACGGCGGCGTCCGCATCGACCAGCTCACCGCGATAGGACTCACCGCGCCCGAAGGACCGTACGAGACCGTGGCAGGCCTGATCGCCACCCGCCTGTCCCGCATCCCGGCCAAGGGCGACGCCCTCGACCTCGACGGCTGGCAACTGGCCGTCCTGACGGTCGAGCACCACCGCGCCGACCGGATCAGCATCACCGAACCGGCACTCCAGGTGCCCCGCCAGGCCGTGGAGGAGGCACGATGACCACCATCCAGCTCACCATCGGCGCCCTGACGCTGCTCACCAACGCGTTCTTCGTCGGCGCCGAGTTCGCCCTGATCTCGGTACGCCGAAGCCAGATCGAACCCCGCGCCCAAGAAGGCGACAAGCGCGCCCGCATCACCCTGTGGGGTCTTCAGCACATCTCCGCGATGATGGCCACCGCCCAACTCGGCATCACCGTCTCCTCCCTGGTGCTCGGCGCGGTGGCGGAACCCGCCATCGCGCACCTCCTCGAACCCGGCTTCGAAGCGGTCCACATCCCGCACGCGCTCGTGCACCCGATCGCCTTCGTCATCGCCCTGACCGTGGCGACGTATCTGCACATGCTGATCGGCGAGATGGTCCCCAAGAACATCGCGCTCGCCGCGCCCGCCAGGACCGCGCTGCTCCTCGGCCCGCCGCTGGTGGCCCTCACCCGTGCCCTCAGGCCGGTCGTCTTCGGCATCAACGCCTTCGCCAACACCCTGCTGAGGCTGTTGCGGGTCGAGCCGAAGGACGAGGTCGAGTCCGTCTACACGGACGACCAGCTCGCCCGTATGGTCATCGACTCCAGCGCGGCCGGGCTCCTGTCGGCGGCGGACGGCGAGCGGCTGCGCGACGCCCTGGAGCTCGGCACCCGGCCGGTCGGCGAGATCCTCGTACCGGCGGCCAAGATGCGCACCGTCGAGCACACCGTCACCCCGGCGCGCCTGGAGCGGGTGGCCGCCGACGCGGGCTTCTCCCGCTTCCCGGTGACAGGACCGGAGGGCACGCTGCTCGGCTACCTCCACATCAAGGACACCCTGGGCATCGCCGAGCGGGACCGGCCCTTCCCGCGCGGCGCCCTGCACGCGGTCACGCGGGTGCACATCGACACCCCGCTCGACGACACCCTCACCGCGCTGCGGGCGGCGGGCAGCCACTTGGCCGCGGTCACCGGCGAGAGCGGCACGGTGCTCGGGTTCGTCACCATGGAGGACGTCCTGACCGAGCTGGTCGGACCCTCTCCGGCGGCGTTCGGCTGATTCACAGGCGGCGTGACTGTACGTGTGGGGGCTTCGGTGGCTAGGGTGCCGGTGATGTTCTACACAGGTGTAGCACCCGCATTCACTGTAAGACGCGAGACCGCGGGCCCGGGTTCCCCCGGGAGGTCCCGTGAGTGAGCCTGTCCGGTCGGTGGACCAAGCCGGGGCGTTGCGAACGCCGTTGCCCGCCGCGCGCAGTGCCCCTCCGGCGGCGCCACAAGCCCCCACCGTGGCGCCGAAACCGCCGGTCAAGCAGCGAGACGCGTTCTTCGACAACGCGAAGTACCTGGCGATCGTGCTGGTCGCGATGGGCCATGCGTGGGAGCCGCTGCGCGGCGACAGCCGTGCGGCGGCCGCGCTCTACATCACCGTCTATACGTTCCACATGCCGGCGTTCATCGTCATCTCCGGCTACTTCTCGCGCAGCTTCGACGCGAGCCCCGGCCGCCTCAAGCGCCTGGTGACCGGCATCGCCGTGCCGTACGTCATCTTCGAAGTCGCGTACACCTTCTTCAAGCGCTACGCGGACGACGACCCCACGTACCCGATCAGCCTGCTGGACCCCTGGTACCTCACCTGGTTCTTGATCGCGCTCTTCATCTGGCGGCTCACCACCCCGCTGTGGAAGGTGGTGCGCTGGCCCCTGCCGCTCTCGCTCGCCATCGCCGTGCTGGCCTCGGTCTCGCCGGACATCGGCGACGACCTCGACCTCCAACGGGTGCTGCAGTTCCTGCCGTTCTTCGTCCTCGGCCTGTGTCTGAAGCCCGAGCACTTCCAGATGGTGCGCCGCCGCGAAGCCCGGCTGATCGCGCTGCCCGTCTTCGCGATGGTCATGCTGTTCGCGTACTGGGCGGCGCCGCGCATGAACGCCGCCTGGTTCTACCGTCGGGACAGCGCACAGGAGCTGGCCGCGCCCGGTTGGACCGGGGGCGTGATGACGCTCGCGATGTTCGGCTGCTCGGTGGTCCTCGTCGCGTGCTTCTTCGCCTGGGTACCCGGGCGCAAGCTCTGGTTCACCGCCCTTGGCGCGGGCACGCTCTACGGCTATCTGCTGCACGGCTTCCTCGCCAAGGGCTCCCGCTTCTGGGACTGGTACGAGCTCGACTGGCTGCACACGCCGCTCGGCGAGATCACGGTCACGCTCGCCGCGGCGACCGTCATCACCGCGCTGTGCACGCCGCCGGTGCAGCGTCTCTTCCGGTTCGCGATGGAACCCGACATGGAGTGGGCGTTCAAGAAGGACGCGAAGGCGCTGGCCCGCGGGCGGGGCACGCGCCGACGCTGAGGGGCAAGTGCCGGGCCCTGCGACCACCTCCTCGGCGCGCTCAGCTGTGAGCGGGTAGTTGCAGGGCGAAGCGGCGGACGGCATCGGTGAAGGCAGCCGGGTCGTCGAAGTTCGCGAGATGTCTCGCCCGCGGGATCAGTTCGACACGGGCGTGCGGATGCGCGCGGACGAAGTCCCTCTCGCCGGACCGGAAGACGCTGTCCTTCTCGCCGTTCAGGATGAGCACGGGAGCCGCCACATGACGCATCGCATCCGCGTCGAAGCGGCCGAGGACCTCGCCCCAGGCGGCCGGCAGCGTGTGGAAGGCGTAGCCGGAGCGGACGGTGGCGTCCACCACCTCGGGCGGATAGAGCCGACGCAGCAGCCTGTCGTTCCAGCGGGTCAACCGGTCCGCCGGTATACGGGGGACGAGCCCGGCGGCCCACCGGTACGGCGTCGCCCACGGACCACGAGTCGAGGCGCTTGCGCCCGCGAGGACCAACCCCCGCAGCCGCTCCGGGCGGCGCCGCGCGAACTCCAGCGAGGCGTACCCACCGAGCGAGTGTCCGACGACCAGCGCCGGGCCGTGGTCGAGCGAGTCCACCGCTGAGGCGATGATCTCCGTCGCCGCGTTCAGGCTCCAGGGTTCAGCGGAGCGGGCGCCGTGGCCCGGCAGGTCGACGGCGGCCACCCGGAACTCCTCTCGGAGCGCGGCGAGCTGCGGGCTCCACTGTCCCGCGCTGAACCTGGTCCCGTGTACGAAGACGATGGGCGGTGCATCCGCAGCCGTCATGATTCCCCCAGATCAGAGTGTTGTCAGCCCGCGTCAGTTGGACGCGGGCCCGAATCGGCGTCGGTACGCCGAAGGAGTCAGTCCCGTCTCGCGACGCATCAGGGCGCGCAGATTGGCGGTGGTGCCGAGCCCGCTGCGCCGCGCGACCGTCTCGAAGGGGGCCACGCCCCGCTCGATCAACCGGCAGGCCAACGTGAGGCGTTCGCCGGTGAGCCAGGCCAGGGGCGTGGTGCCGAGCTGGGCCTGGAAGCGGCGGTGCAGGGTCGCGGTGCTGAGTGCGGCGCGCGCCGCGAGACAAGGCACCGACAGGGCCGAGTCGAGCCGTTCCTGGGCCCAGGCGAGTACGGGGGCCAGGGACTCGTCCGGCACTTCGGGCACAGGGCGCTCCACGAACTGCCGTTGTCCACCGTCCCGGTGGGCGGCGAAGACGAGGCGGCGGCTGACCGCGTTGGCGACCTCGGCTCCGTGATCGCGGCGGACCAGGTGGAGTCCGAGGTCGAGTGCGGCGGCGCTGCCCGCGGCGGTGAGGATGTCGCCGTCGTCGACGAAGAGCACGTCCGGTTCGAGCTGTACGCCGGGGAAGCGGGCCCGGAAGTCGTCCGCCCACTGCCAGTGCGCGGTGGCGCGGCGCCCGTCGAGCACTCCGGCCTCCGCGAGCGTGAAGGCGCCGCTGCAGAAGCCGACGAGCCGGGCTCCCCGGGCGTGCGCCCGGCGAACGGCATCCAGGACGGCCGGGCGGCGGGGAACCTCGATGTCGGGACGGTTGGGCACGATCAGGGTGTCCGCCGCATCGGCCGCGTCCAGTCCGGCGACGCCTGTCAGCGTGAAGAAGCCGTCCCGCATCAGGGTGCGCGGCTCGGGCGAACAGAGGCTGAACTCGTAGAGATCACGACCGAGTTCGGGCCTGCGCAGGCCGAACACCTCGGTGGCGCAGCCGAGCTCGAAGGGGTTGGAGTTCGCGTCGACGATGACGACGACGCGGTGCGGGGCCCCTGCTCCGGCAGCCTGAGAGGATTCTTTCGGCATACGCCATTTCTACCACTCACAAAGTCGGCGGCGAACGCCGAGGCTGGACACATGAGCAACGAACCCATCGCCCTCGGCAAAGCCCTCGCCTCCTTCGACGCCCTGTGGAGCCCCCGCATCGTCACCCGCGTCAACGACTACGACGTACGTGTGGCGAAGGCGGACGGCGACCACCTGTGGCACGTTCATGACGACACTGACGAGTTCTTCCTGGTCCTCGAAGGCGAACTGCGCATCTCCCTGCGCGAGCCGTCCGGCGAACGCACGGTCGACCTCCCCGCGGGCACGGTCTTCACGGTCCCGCGCGGCACGGAACACAAGCCGTCGGCCCCGTCCGGTGCCAAGATCCTCCTCTTCGAGCCCACGGGCACCCCGACGGTCGGTGACCGCCACGAGGAGATCCCGGATCACGTCGACGCGACGACGGGTCACAGCCTCGATCTCTGAGAGTGGCCCCGGCGACCCCCTGGGCACCGGAACCTGACAGCGGTATGCCAGGTGGTGACCCCGCCGTCACGAGAGAGTGGGCCAGACATGTGGACCGCTGGATTCTGGAAGGCCACCGCGGAGCGCGCGCTCCGTACCTTCGCTCAGTCGCTCGCCGCTGTCCTGATCGCCGGGGCGACGACCCTCCTGGACGTCGACTGGAAAGTGGCGCTCGCCACCGCGGGGATGGCGACGCTGCTCGCCGTCCTCACGGCGGTCGGCGCCGCGAACATCGGGGCGCGCGGGCCCGGCATCACGGAGACGCCGACCCCTCACAAGGAACGCACCGCGCCCTGAACCGCGCCCTGACAGGAGTCAGGGCCGGACCACCCGGCCGGCCTCCACCGAGATCCGCTCGCCCCGGAACCGCTCCCGAAGCCTCCGGTCGTGCGACACGACGACCAGCGTGCCCCGGTACTCCGCGAGCGCCTGGTCGAGCTCCTCGACCAGGGCGGGGGAGAGGTGGTTCGTCGGCTCGTCGAGCAGGAGGAGGTCGGCCGGACGCGTCACCAGGCGGGCGAGGGCCAAGCGGCGGCGCTGTCCCACGGAGAGCCCCTTCACCGGCACGACCAGGTCCTCCTCGCGGAAGAGACCGAGGGAGAGGAGCGCCTCCGCGTGGTCATCGGGCAGCCCCGCGAGACCCGCCGCGAAGGCGTCAAGGAGCGGCCTCGCCGTGTCCTCGTAGGACCCGTTGATGTACTCGATCTCCTGCGGCAAGTAGCCGACGCGGGACGGGAGGCGGACCTCCCCGCGATCCGGAGTGAGCACCCCGGCCAGGACGCCGAGCAGCGTCGACTTGCCCGCGCCGTTCACCCCGGTCACCAGCGTGCGCGAACCCGGTTCGAGGAGCAGGCTCTCGACGGCGAGACGCTCGCCCACCACGACGTCCGTCAGGACCGCCGGGCGTACGAAGGGGTGGTCGCCGCCCCCGATGCCCTCACCGGGCGTGAAGTGCAGCGGGTCGGGTGGGCGCGGCACCGGCTCCGCGTGCAGCCTGCGCAGCCGCTCGCGCGCGTTGCGCACGACACCGGAGATCTGGCCCTCCACGGACCGCTGGTGGCCCGCGAACCGAGGACTGTCACTCATCCGCCAGCCCACCGAGAGCCGCTCGGAGCCGCCCTCAGCGAGCCGCTCCTGGCGTTCGACCTCCTGGTTCCACTCCCGGTAGCGCTCCTCCCAGCGCCGCCGGGCCGTGGCGCGCTGCTCCAGATAGCCGTGCCAGCCGCCGCCGAAACGGGCCACGCTGCGGCGGTCGCCGTCGACCTCGACGATCGCCTCGGCGACCCGGTCGAGGAAGACCCGGTCGTGGGTGACGGCGACGACGGTGCCCCGGTGGGCGCGCAGCCGTTCCTCCAGCCAGCCGAGGGCCTGGTCGTCCAGGTGGTTCGTCGGCTCGTCCAGGAGGAGCAGTTCGGGCTGCGGGGCCAGGACGCAGGCGAGGGCGAGGCGCGCGGCCTCGCCGCCGGACAGCGATCCCAGGGTCCGGGAACGCTCCAGGTGGGGTACGCCGAGTCCGTGCAGGGCCGCGTCGAGGCGCGCGTCGGCGCGGTAGCCGTCACGCGCCTCGAACGCGGCGATGAGGTCTCCGTACGCGGCGAGTTCGGCCTCTCCCGCCGAGCCGAGCGACTCCTCGGCCTGCCGGATCCGCCGCTCCAGGTTCCGCAGTTCGGCGAGCGCTTCGTCCACCGCGTCCCGCACGGTGGCGTGCGGCGGAAGGCGCAGGGTCTGCGCGAGATAGCCGGTGCCGCCGTCCGACACGACGGCCACCTCGCCGTCGGCGGGCACGAACTCGCCCGCCATCAGGCGCAGGAGCGTCGACTTCCCCGAGCCGTTCTCACCGATGACACAGGCCTTCTCGCCGGGCCGCACCGACAGGGAGACCTGTTCGAGCACAGGCCGCTGCGGATACCCGTACGACACATCGCGCAGGACGAGTTGACTCACAGTGCGCATCCCCCTCGGATCAACGGGTTGCCCCTCGGTTGTACGGGTCGACGCCTCGGTCACACGGGCTGACCGAACAGCTCCCGCAGTACGTCCTCCATCGTGACCATGCCGGCCAGCCTGCCGTCCGAGCCGAGCACCGCCGCCACATGCGTGCGGCTGCGGCGCATCGCGGTCAGCACGTCGTCCAGCGGTGTGGTCTCGCGGACCTGGGCGATCTTCCGCATGTCGGGCACCCGGAACGGAAGATCGCGCGGCATCCGGTCGAGCGCGTCCTTGACGTGCAGATAGCCGACGATACGAAGGCCGTCGTCCACGACGGGGAAGCGCGAGAAGCCGGACTCCGCCGAAAGCCGCTCAAGCTCCTCCGGCGTCACGCCCACCCGGGCGTAGACCACGCTCTCCAGCGGGAGCACCACATCCCTGACGGGGCGGCGGCCCAGCTCGAGGGCGTCGTGCAGCCGCTCCTGGGCGCGGTCGTCGATCAGCCCCGCCTCGCTGGAGTCCTTGACCATCCGGGCGAGCTCGTCGTCCGAGAAGGACGCGCTCACCTCGTCCTTCGCCTCGACCCTGAGCAGCTTCAGCAGGCCGTTGGCGAACGCGTTGATCGCGAAGATGACCGGGCGCAGCGCCCGCGCGATCGCGACGAGGGGCGGGCCGAGCAGCAGCGCCGTGCGCACCGGCTCGGCCAGCGAGATGTTCTTGGGGATCATCTCGCCGAGCAGCATGTGCAGATACGTCGCCACCGTCAGGGCGATGATGAACGAGATCGGGTGGACCATGCCGTGCGGCACCCCGACCCCGTCGAACAGCGGCTCCAGGAGATGCGCGATCGCGGGCTCGGCGACGATGCCGAGCACCAGCGTGCACAGCGTGATGCCGAGCTGCGCGGCGGCGAGCAGCGCGGACACGTGCTGAAGACCCCACAGCACGCTCTTGGCACGCCGGTCGCCGTCCTCGGCGTGCGGCTCGATCTGGCTCCTTCGTACGGAGATGAGGGCGAACTCGGCGCCCACGAAGAAGCCGTTGACCACGAGGGTCGCAAGGCCGATCAGCAACTGGACGGCGATCATCGCTCCTCCTCCTGGTGGTCGTCGTGCAGGGGCGCGTGCAGCAGGACGCGGGCCGCGCGGCGGCCGCGCGCGTCCACCACGTCGAGCCGCCAGCCGCCCACGTCGAGGCTGTCGCCCTCGGCCGGGATACGGCCGAGCTCGGTCGCGACGAGCCCGGCAAGGGTCTCGTAGGGCCCGTCAGGCGCGCGCAGGCCGACGCGGGCGAGCTGGTCGGTGCGGGCCGAGCCGTCGGCGGAGTACTGCGTCCGGCCGTCGTCGTCCGTGCCCGCGGCGGCGATGTCGGACGTCTCGTGCGGGTCGTGCTCGTCCCGCACCTCGCCGACGACCTCCTCGACGATGTCCTCCAGGGTCGCGACGCCCGCCGTGCCGCCGTACTCGTCGATGACCACGGCCATCGTGCGCTTGCCGGAGAGCCGGTCGAGCAGGCGGTCGACGGTCAGCGTCTCCGGTACGAGGAGGGGCTGGCGCATCAGCTCCGCGACGGGGTGGCGGGCCCTGCGCTCGGCCGGTACCGCGAGGACGTCCTTGATGTGCGCGACGCCGACGACCGAGTCGAGGTTGCCGCGGTAGACGGGGAAGCGGGACAGGCCCGTCGCGCGGGTGGCGTTCGCGACGTCTTCGCAGGTGGCCATCACGTCGAGGGCCATGACCTTGACGCGCGGTGTCATCACGTTCTCCGCGGTGAGGTCGGCGAGGTTCAGGGTGCGGACGAACAGCTCGGCGGTGTCCGCCTCCAGGGAGCCCTCCTTGGCGGAGTGCCTGGCGAGCGCCACCAGCTCCTTGGGGCTGCGCGCGGAGGCCAGCTCCTCGGTGGGCTCGATGCCGAAGCGGCGAACGGAGCGGTTCGCGGTGTTGTTCAGGTGCGCGATGAAGGGGCGGAACAGGGAGCTGAACAGGCGTTGCGCGGTCGCCACCCGTTTGGCGACGGCCAGCGGCGACGAGATCGCCCAGTTCTTGGGGACCAGCTCGCCCACGACCATCAGGAAGACCGTCGACAGGGCCGTACCGATGACCAGGGCCACCGATGAGGCCGCCGACGAGGGGATGCCCACCGAGCGCAGTGGGCCCGCGATCAGCTTGGCGATGGAGGACTCGGAGAGCATGCCGACGACCAGGTTGGTGACGGTGATGCCCAGCTGGGCCCCGGAGAGCTGGAAAGTGAGGTTCTTGACGGCCTTGAGGGCGCCTGCGGCGCCGCGCTCGCCGCGTTCGGAGGCTCGCTCCAGTTCGCTGCGTTCGACCGTCGTGAGGGAGAACTCGGCCGCGACGAAGACGCCGCACGCCAGCGAGAGCAGCACCGCCACGAGGAGCAGGAGCACTTCGGTCATCGGGTCACCTCCGTCCCATGATCGGGCAGGGACCGGGGGAATGCGCGATGTCGGGTACTGGGAGGCTCGCCCATGGGCGGACGGTCACACCTTTCGTTGACGTTCGAGTGGTCCGTCTATTTTAAGGGATCAGCACAGTCTGCTCCTGCGGATCAAAGGTCCACTCCTGCGGATCGTCCCCGGGTACCCATGGCTGGGCCACTCAGTCGGCGAGGTGCTTCACCCAGCGGCTCCACTGCGGCTCGGGCGCGTAGCCCGCGGCATGCCACGTGTGATGGGCCTGCTCGTTGCGGTCCAGGACCATGGCGTCGCCGCGGCGCCCGCCGAGGTTCACGAAACGCTCCTCGGCCGCGGCGAGCAGCGCCGAGCCGATGCCCTGGCGGCGGTGGTCGGGGTGTACGGCGAGACGGTAGAGGTGGCAGCGCCAGCCGTCGAAGCCGGCTATCGCGGTTCCGGCGATGAGTCCTTCGCGCTCCGCGATCAGCAGGGCCTCGGGGTCCCGTGCGACGAGACGGGCCACGCCGTCGTGGTCGTCGCTGATGCTCGTGCCCTCCGCGGCCGCGCGCCAGAACCGCAGCACGGTGTCGATGTCCGAAGGGGTCGCGCTGCGGATGTGGAGATCGCTCATGGGGGAGATGTAAGCAGTGCGTCCGCCTGTCTGGCGAGTGGTTTCCGCGGGCCCGGGCGGCCGTGCACCGTCCTGGGTACCTCCCATCACTCGCCGCGCAGCTGCTCGATGACCGGACCGAACGCGTCCATGACGGGCTCGAGGACGGTGATGTACGAGAAGCCGTACCGCTCCCGCTGGGCGCGCAGCTGCTCGGCTATTTGTTCGACCGTGCCGATGAGGAGGACCGGCAGGCCGAGGGCCTCGTCCTCGGTGAGGTGCGGGATGTATTCGAGTACTGGCTGGATCGCTCCCCGGCGGTCGCCGGTCACCTCGACCAGTTGGATCAGCAGGTTCAGCTCCGCCGGTTCGGAGCGGCCCGCCGCGAAGCGTCGGTAGGCGGCGATCCGGTCGTCCAGCTCCTCGGGCGTGAGGTGGCTCATCTTTCCGCTGCTGTCACCCGGAGCCACCTTGGCGCCGGTGAACGCCGCGATGTCGGCGTGCTCGGCGGTCAGCTTCAGCATGCGGTCGCCGTTGCCGCCGACAAGGAGCGGCGGCCGGGGCTTCTGCAGCGGCCTTGGCTGGTGCTCGTCGGAGCCGAGGAGTTTGTTCAACTCCTCGATGGTGCGCCGGAGATGAGCCACGCGCTCACCGGGCGTGCCCCAGGGCAGACCGGCGACGTCGTGCTCCGGCTTGACGTATCCCGTGCCGAGGCCCAGCTCGAGGCGCCCGTCCGTGAGCGCGTCCGTCGTCGCCACCTCGCGGGCGAGCAGTGTGGGGTTCCAGAATCCGGCGTTCAGGACGAACGTGCCGACGCGGGGCCGCTCGGTGGCCTCGGCGGCGGCGACGACCGAGGGGAACGGGGCCGGCAGGCCGAGATGGTCGGCGACCAGGATGACGTCGTAGCCGAGTGCCTCTGCCTTGCGGCACTTCTTGCGCCACTCGTCGCCGGTGGAAGCGGTGACCATGTTGACCCCGAAGCGGAACGGGCGGGCCATGAACTCTCCTCGTACGGATGGACAGTTGGGCGCAGCGGCCCCAGTCCATCACTCGTGCGCGATGGCCGCCAGCACATTCATGCGCGATGCGCGCAGCGCGGGCAGCAGCGCAGCGGCGAGGCCGACGATCACCGATCCGATCAGCACCGCGATCACCGTCGTCCAGGGGATCGCGAACGCCGTCATGCCCTGCAGCGCGAGCACCTGCTGTGCCGCGACACCCCACACCAGGCCGAGTGCGAGCCCGAGCAGCGCGCCGAACACCGCGATCACCACCGACTCCAGGCGGATCATCCGGCGCAGCTGCCGCCGGGCGAGCCCGATGGCGCGCAGCAGGCCGATCTCGCGGGTGCGCTCGACGACCGAGAGGGCCAGGGTGTTGACCACGCCGAGGACCGCGATGATGATCGCCAGGCCGAGCAGCGCGTAGACGAGGTAGAGCATCACGGCGATCTGCGCGCGGATCAGATCCTTGTAGTCGGCCTGGTCGCGGACCTGAACCTGCGGAAACGGATCGAGCGTCTTCTCCAGCCGGTCGCGCAACGTGTCGGGCCCCGTGCCCGAGGCCGCGTTGACGTACAGCGCGGAGTCCTGACCGCCCGGCACGAACTCCTCGACGGTCTCCATGCCGAAGAAGAGTCCGCCCTCGACGCCGAACCCCTCGGCTCCCGGCTGATCGGTGAGCGCGCCCACTGTCAGTTCCGTCGTGCGCCCGCCGGGGAACTCCACGGGCAGCTTCGAACCCGTCCGGATCTTGTGGTCCCGCGCGAAGTCCCGCTGCATGGCGATGTTTCCGGGCGCGAGCGCCGTGGAGGTGTCGCCCGAGACGTACGTGACGTGGGCGACGTCGTCGAGGCGCGGATCGTAGCCCGCCGCGGTCGTCTCCACGCTCTTGCCGTCCGGCATGGAGACCTTCACCGGTGCGAACCGCTGACGCACGACGAGCCCGACGCCCTCCGTCGCCCGCACCTTCTCGGTGATCTCCCGCGAGAACGGCACGAAGTTGCTGTTCTGTACGACGAAGTCGGCGCCGAGCGTCTTGTCGATCTGTTCGTCGAAGGACTTGGTCATCGACGCGCTCGCCACCGACATGCCGCTCACCAGGGCGAGGCCCACCATGAGGGCGGCGGCCGTGGCGCCCGTGCGGCGCGGGTTGCGCAGCGCGTTGCGCTGGCTCATCCGGCCGACCGAGCCGAACAGGGCGGGGAACGCGCCGCCGAGCACCCGGATCACCGGGCGGACGAGGAGCGGACCCGCGATCACGGTGGCGATCAGGGTGAGGACGATGCCGAGGCCGAGCAGGGACGCAGCCGTGGACGTCTTCTCCGAGGTGGCGCAGCCCACGAGTGCGGCGGCGCCCGCCGCACCGACGACCACACCGACGGTCGCGCGGATCTTCAACGGCCTGCCCACGCCCGCGATCTCCGCGTCGGCGAGCGCCGCCATCGGCGAGACCTGGGCCGCACGCCTGGCCGGGAGGTACGCCGCGACGAAAGTGACGCCGACCCCGACGACGTACGAGGCGACGGGAGTTCCCCACCCGATGACCATCTCGGTCGACTTCAGGTTCATCCCCAGCAGGCCCATCAGCTCGATGAGCCCGGCCGCGAGCCCGATCCCCGCCGCGAGGCCGACCGTCGAACCGACCACGCCGAGCAGGACCGCCTCGGTGAGGACGGAGCGGCGGACCTGCCTTCGGTCGGCCCCGAGCGCGCGCAGCAGGCCCAGCTCGCGGGTGCGCTGCGCGATCAGCATCGAGAAGGTGTTGACGATCAGGAAGATGCCGACCAGGACGGCGATGCCCGCGAAGCCGAGCATCACGTACTTGATGACGTCCAGGAAACCGCCGAGGTCGGACGCCGCCGAATCCGCCTGTTCGTCGGCGGTCTTCAGGTCGTAGCCCGAGCCCAGTTCGGCGGCGATACGCCGCTTCAGTTCGATGTCGCTCACACCGGGAGCGGCGTCCACCGAGATGCCCGTCGCCGCGTCCTTGTCGCCCAGGAGCTCACGCTGGGCGGCCCGAGTGTCCAGGAAGACCAGGGCCGCGCCGGGGTTGGTGGTGGTGAAGGTGACGATGCCGACGACCTTGACCTTGAACGAGCCGGGCGCGGCGAGCACCGTGAGGGTGTCGCCGATCTTCACGTCCTTCTTGTCGGCCGTGTCCGCGTCGAGCAGCGCCTGGTGCTTGCCGCGAGGGGCGTGCCCCGAGGTCAGATCGACGGGGCTGCGGTCGGTGACCTGCCAGTTGGTGGCGATGGTGGGGGCGCCGGTGGTGGGGCCCACCGAGTCGTTCTCGCTGTCGACGATCGTGATGTTCTCGACGGCCGCGTCGACACGGGTACGGGCCACCCCGTCGATCTCGGCCACACGGCCTGCGAGCTTGGCGGGGATCGTCGGCGTCTGTCCCGAGGGCACCGCCTCGTCGAGGTTCTCCTTCGGCTCGACGGTCACATCGGCGGAGGTCGAGGCGAAGAGCCGGTCGAAGGTGCGGGACACCGTGTCCGAGAAGATGAGGCTGCCCGCCACGAACGCCACCGAGAGGATCACGGCGAGGGCGGAGAGCAGCAGCCTGCCCTTGTGCGCGAGGAAGCTCCTGAGAGTCGCCTTCAGCATGGCCGCTGACCGCCTCAGTCCCGGTCCGGCTTGCCGTGGGCCTCGCTGTCGAGGTCCGGACCGCCGTCGGCCTCGGCGCGGCTCTCCGGCGGCAGCGCGTGAGCCACGTCGAACCGCTTGAGGCGTTCCAGGACCGAATCCGCCGTCGGGTGCGGCATCTGGTCGACGATCCTGCCGTCCGCGAGGAAGAGCACCAGGTCGGAGTGGGCGGCCGCGCCCGGGTCGTGGGTGACCATGACGACGGTCTGCTCCAGTTTGTCGACGGCCTCGCGCAGGAATCCGAGCACTTCGAGGCCCGCGCGGGAGTCGAGGTTGCCCGTCGGCTCGTCCGCGAAGATCAGCTCGGGGCGCGCCGCGAGCGCCCGCGCGCAGGCGACGCGCTGCTGCTGGCCGCCGGACAGCTGGGCGGGCCGGTGCTTCAGGCGGTCGCGCAGGCCGAGCGTGTCGATGACGTACTCGAGCCACTCGCGGTCGGGGCGCTGGCCCGCGATGTCCATCGGCAGCGTGATGTTCTCGACGGCGTTCAGGGTGGGGATGAGGTTGAAGGACTGGAACATGAACCCGATGCGGTCCCGCCGCAACTGCGTCAGCTCCCGTTCCTTGAGCCCCGTGATCTCGGTGTCACCGATCCACACCTGTCCCGCGGAGACCGTGTCGAGCCCGGCGAGCAGATGCATGAGCGTGGACTTGCCCGAACCGGACGGGCCCATGACCGCCGTGAAACGCCCGCGTGCGATGTCCACGTCGACCGAGTCGAGGGCGAGCACGGTGGTTTCGCCGGAGCCGTACGCCTTGGTCAGAGCGCGGGCGCGTGCGGCGACCCCGGCGGGCTCCGCAAGGCCTGTGGCCGGTGCCGAAGCAGGTGTGGGCAAAGCCGCCTCCTGGGTCGTGACTGTCCAACTCCCGTAATCCCAACTCCCTTGATTCTGCCGAGAGTAGAGGGCGGGTGCGGGCGCCGGTATCCCTCCGAGGTCGTGGACCCGATACGTATGTAAGGGGCACTGGCCCGGTGCTCACCCGGCTCTCTTGTGCGCCCCTGAGCCTTCCCGCGCCTTCCCGCGCCCTCTTGTCGGTGCTAGCGCTGCGGCGCTAGCTTGACAGCATGGCGAAGACTCAGCTGAACGTGCGGGTGGACGAAGGCACCGCCCGGGCCGCTCGTGAGCGTGCGCTCTCCCGCGGGATGAGCGTGAACCGCTACATCGAGGAACTGGTCAAACAGGACGCCGGCGAAGTCGGGCACACCTTCGTCGAGGCCGCCGCCGACTTCATGAAGCAGTACGAATCCGTCTTCGCCGAAGAGTTCGGTCCCGAGCGCGAGGGTCGTCGTTGAGCCTTTGAACCTCAGAATCGATCTTGCCTGGCTGTTGATGATCGCCGAACACAAGACGCCCGGAGACCCGCAGGTGACCGACTGGGGTGCCCTGGTGGCCGCCGTCAGTCGGCACGAGGCGGAGATCTTCGGCGTGCCCGTCTACGAAAGTCCCCACGACCGCGCCGCCGCCCTGCTCCAGGTACTCCTGCACATCCCCGCCCTGGAGCGCTCCAACGCCCTCTTCGCCTCGTCCGTCGCCTACGCCTATCTGGTCGCGAGCGGCATGAAGGTCGTCACCTCGCCCGAGCAGGTACGGGAGCTGGCCCGGCTCGTGAAGGAGGACGGGGCGAGCGTGCACACCATCGCGGAGGAGCTGCGGAGATGGAGTCTTTGACCGTCACCCGGAGCCAGTGCCCGGGTGAGTGAACTCCTGGCCCCCTGAGGTCAGTTCACCCACAACCGATCATGCGGCGAGGATAGGTTCGGTGCGAGAGAGCCGCACCCCAGGAGGACGTCCATGCCTGCCGCCATCCAGCCGATGATCATCACCCCTGAACTCGACCGCCTGTTGCGGTTCTACCAGGAGTTGTTCGGGGCGCGGGAGGTGTCGAGGAGTCCGGAAGAAGGGCCCGCGTTCTTCGTGGACCTGCGCATCGGCGACTCGGAGCTCGGCGTCGTCTCGGACGCGAGCGTGCCGCTCGGCTCGCCGCAGCGCATTCTGCTGAGCGTGGCGGTGGAGGCGGTGGACGACCTCCTCAAGCGGGTGGACGCCCTCGGCGGCGAGGCGCTCGGTCCTGCCAACGACATGCCGTGGGGGCAGCGTGTCGCGCACATCAAGGATCCGGACGGCAACGCGGTCAACCTCACGCAGGCGATCTGACGCCCGGCGCAGGGCGCCCGTAGGTACGGGGGAGTCAGTCGTTCTCGGGCCGCCGGGCCGTACCGAGCACGCAGTACGAAGAGGGCAGCCGCGGGCCTTTCGGGGGCACCAACAGGCTTCGGTACGGGCCGATCTCGAATCCCGCGGCGCGCAGGGCGCCCACCGTGTCGCGGGCGACGTGACAGCCTCCGAAGAGCAAGGGCCAGAGTGTGCGGTCCAGGGCGCGCTGCGCGGTCGCCATCGCCGCGCCCGGAGCCACGCCGTGCTCGAAGAACCGCAGTTCGCCGCCGGGGCGCAGGACGCGCCGAAGCTCTCCGAGGGCGCGGGGCACGTCCCGCACGCTGCACAGCACCAGTGAGGTCACGGCGCCGTCGAAGGCCTCGCTCTTGACGGGCAGCGCCTCGGCGACGCCGGGCACGACGTCGACCGGTACGTCGACCCGTACGGCCGTGGACGCGGCCAGTTGTCGCAGGGTGCGCTCGGGTTCGATGGCCACGACCTCGGACACCGCCGACGGATAGTGCGCGAAGTTCAGACCGTTCCCCGCGCCGACCTCGATCACACGGCCGGAGAGACCGGAGAGAAGCTCCTTGCGGTACGCGGCGATCACCCGCTCGGCGGCCACGCTCTGGCGGGCGTAGAAGCGGGCGAAGACGGGGTGGTGCACGGCGTCCCGGGACGCGGCTTTGGCGGAACGAGGTGACATGGGCCCTCCTCGACGGGGCGAGCGGATACCGGAATGGTGCCCAGGCGGCGCCGCTTTCCCCCACGCGGACGCGTCGGCCCGCATACTGCTCACGTCCGAGCGTGGGACCGCGCGGAGGTCACATCACTGCGTCGGTCTGTAGCGGGCCCGCGGTGATGCGCAGTTCACGGATGCGGATCGTCTCCTCGTCGGCGAGGTAGAAGATGTGCATGAACGGGGCGCGCACCACGCGGTCGGGTTCGGTCTTCTTGGCCATGGTGGCCTCTCCGCGCAGCAGGAGGACGCCGTCGTCCGCTTCCCAGAATTCCAGGATCTCGTGGGTGATGACCAGCGGTCCGTCGATCTTGACGAAGAACGCCTTGATGGCCTCGACGCCCCGGACGTGCGCGGTGCCGAAGAACATGTCGGTGTCCTCGGTCAGCGGCGCGAAGCCTTCATCGAACTCCAACGTGTCGATGGCGTCCATGAACTTCAGGACCCACGCGGGCGCGGGCGCGGTCGTCGCTCGTGCTGTGTTTGCCGTCGTCATGAGTAGTCGTCCTCTCCACGGGTAGCACTGGTAGCGTAACGCTACTAGTTCCACATCGCTACCAGTCGAGTGGCCTACTGGTCCGGCTCGGGCCGAGCCTCAGCCGCTCGCGGAGGCCCCCTTGTCGGCGCCCCCTTCCTGGGCGGGCATGGGGTGAAGGGTGGGGGCCTCTATCGGCTCATGGCAGCTACTGCACGCGAGGTACGGATTGGTCGTGTTGCCGCACGTCGTGTGGACCAGCGGGTGACGCGTGGCATCCCCGTCGGTCGCGTGGGTCTCGGCCCAGCGTGTGATCGCCACGATGGCGGGGACGACGAGTTCACGGGCGCTGTCGGTGAGCTGGTACTCGTACCACGGCTTGTCTGTTCGGTAAGGGCGCTTGGAGAGCAGGCCCAGGTCCGTCAGGCTGGTCAGTCGTGCGGTGAGGATGTTCGCCGAGATGCCGAGTGCTCGTTTGAGTTCCCCGAATCGGCTTGCTCCGAAGAACACCTCCCGCAGGATCTGGTAGTTCCAGCGCTCCGAGATGGCGCTCAGGAACTCCTGCCCGTGCTGGAAGGTGGCGTGGTCCGTCCGGTCGGACATGATTTCTCCCCTCCGGTGGCCCAGTGGTATAAAGTTAGAAGTAGTTCTGAAATGCTACCAGTCCCTGGCCGGGGTGCTGGGCTTCAGTCATCGAGCGGCGACACGTTCACCGCCGTACCCGGCGCCTCCCGCGCCGTGAACGCGGCGCTGTCCCAGACACCCCCCAGCTCCGGCCCCAGCCAGCCCCCGGATCCCGCACGGAAGTCGCTCGGCGCAAGCGTCCCCGCGCCCTGCGGCACCGCACCGAGCAGCGGAGCGCCCGCGGCCTGGGGCAGGTCCGCGAGGTTGCAGCGTGCGGCCAGATCCGGTGTGGTGGGCCAGCTGCCGATCGTCACCCCCAGCGGCTCCAGGCCGCGGGCCCGCAGCGCCTCCGCGGTGAGTGCCGTCGTGTTCAGGGTGCCGAGGCCCGCCGGCGTGACCACCAGGACCGGGGCCGTGAGGAGGCGTGCGGCGTCGGCGAGGGTGGCGCCCTCGTCGTCGTAGCGCACGAGCAGGCCGCCCGCGCCCTCGACCAGGACCAGATCATGTCCGGCCGCCAACTTCTGCGCCGCCTCGGCCACTTCGTACGGCCGGACCGGCGCCATGCCTGCCCGCCGCGCGGCGGTGTTCGGCGCCAACGGCTCCGGAAAGCGGGCCAGTTCGAGGGTGGTGATCCCGTCCCCCGCGAGACGCGTCACCTCTTCCGCGTCGCCAGGCTCACCGGGTGCCACCCCCGTCTGTGCGGGCTTGAGCACCGCGACACTGCGCCCCGCGGCGAGCGCCAGGGCGGCGACGGCGGCTGTCGTGACCGTCTTGCCGATCTCGGTGCCGGTCCCGGACACCACGATGACTGTCATGTCTGCTCAGCCTTCCCTTGCCGCCGCGCACACCGCGCGCCCGATCCGTGCCACGTCGTCGTCGCTCGTGACGAACGGCGGCATCGTGTAGATGAGGTCGCGGAACGGCCGTACCCACACCCCCTCGCGCGTCGCGGCGCGCGTGGCCGCCGCCATGTCCACGTCGTGGTCCAGCTGCACGACGCCGATCGCGCCGAGCACGCGTACGTCCCGTACGCCCGGCAGTCCGGCAGCTTCGGCCAGCGAGCCGCGCAGGCCCGCCTCGATGCGCTTGATCTCGGTCCGCCAGTCCTGCCCGAGCAGCAGCTCGATCGAGGCGCAGGCCACCGCGGTGGCGAGCGGATTGCCCATGAACGTCGGGCCGTGGGCCAGGACAGGCACCTCGCCCCGAGAGATGCCGTCCGCGACCCGCGGCGTGCACAGCGTGGCCGCCAGCGTCAGATAGCCGCCGGTCAGCGCCTTGCCCAGGCACATCACATCGGGCGTGACCCCCGCGTGGTCGGCGGCGAACAGCTCGCCCGTGCGGCCGAACCCCGTGGCGATCTCGTCGAACACGAGCAGCACGTCGTGCTCGTCGCAGGCCTCCCGCAACACCCGCAGATAAGCGGGGGAGTGGAACCGCATACCGCCCGCGCCCTGCACCACGGGCTCCACGATCACTGCGGCGAGCTCGTCGGCGTGGCGTCCGATCATCTCGCGCAGATGGTCGGCGTACGCGTCGTCGTACGCCTCGTAGCCCGCGGGCGGCATGTCCGCGAACACCTGCTGGGGCAGCGCCCCCTGCCACAGCTCGTGCATGC
Source organism: Streptomyces sp. NPDC031274 (assembly GCF_055570235.1). NCBI lineage: Bacteria > Bacillati > Actinomycetota > Actinomycetes > Kitasatosporales > Streptomycetaceae > Streptomyces > Streptomyces sp. NPDC031274. Next base: position 72,447 of record NZ_JBVIHP010000036.1, read on the forward strand.
CGCCCTCGGGGTCGCACACCGACATGGGCTGCCAGGTGTCCCCGTGGTAGCCGCCGCGCCAGGTCAGCATCCGCCGCTTGGCCGGGCGGCCCAGGGAACGCCAGTGCTGCAGGCACATCTTGATCGCGACCTCGACCGACACCGAACCGGAGTCCGCGAGGAAGACATGCTCGAGGCCGTCCGGAGACATGTCGACAAGGTGCTTCGCGAGGCGCACGGCGGGCTCATGGGTGAGCCCGCCGAACATGACATGACTCATCCGGTCCAGCTGACCGCGCGCCGCGTCGTTGAGCACGGGGTGGTTGTAGCCGTGGATCGCCGACCACCAGGACGACATGCCGTCGACCAACTCACCCCCGCCGCCCGCGAGACGGAGCCGTACGCCGCTCGCCGACTCGACGACCAGGGGCTCCTGGCGGCCGGGCATGGGGCCGTACGGATGCCACACGTGGCGACGGTCCAGGTCGAGCAGTTCGGGCACGGAGAGGTTGGAGAGGTTGGAAGGGTCAGGCATTGGGCGCCAGATCCGTTCCCGCGCCCCGTCGGCGTACCGCCACCAGATCCGTGCGCGCCTCGGTCTCCGCGGCCTCGGTGGGAGCGGGCGCCGCTTCGGACGAGCCGCACGGCCCGCAGCCGCCCCCGCCGTCCCCGTGCGACCCGCATCCCGCCGCCGCGATCGCGTCCGCGCGGTGCTCCGGCAGCGTCACCGTGCCCGCGCCCTCGACCTCGAATCCGGCGTCCGCGATCATCTCCAGGTCGGTCTTGCCCGCCTGGCCCTCGCTGGTCAGGTAGTCGCCCAGGAAGATCGAGTTGGCGAGGTGCAGGGCCAGGGGCTGCATCGTGCGCAGGTGCACCTCGCGGCCGCCCGCGATGCGCACCTCCACGTCGGGGCAGACGAAGCGGACCATCGCCAGGATGCGCAGGCAGCGCTGCGGCGTGAGGTTCCACTCCTTGGCCAGCGGGGTGCCCTCGAAGGGGATCAGGAAGTTGACCGGCACCGAGTCGGGGTCGAGGTCGCGCAGCGCGTAGACCACGTCCACCAGGTCCTCATCCGTCTCGCCCATGCCCGCGATCAGACCCGAACAGGCGGAGAGGCCCGCGGCCTGCGCCTGCTGCACGGTGTCTACGCGATCGGCGTACGTGTGGGTCGTGGTGATCTGGCCGTACGTCCCCTCGGACGTATTGAGGTTGTGGTTGTACGCGTCCGCGCCCGCCGTGCGCAGTTTGTCCGCCTGCCCCGCGGAGAGCAGCCCGAGGCACGCGCACACCTCGACGTCCTCGTTCTGCTCCTTGATCGCCTCGATGGTCCGCGAGACCCGGTCGACGTCACGGTCGGTCGGTCCGCGGCCGCTCGCGACCAGGCAGACCCGCTTGGCGCCGCCCGCGACCCCGGCCGCCGCGGACTGCGAGGCCTCGTCGGGCTTCAGCCAGGTGTACTTGAGGATGCCCGCCGTCGAGCCGAGGCGCTGCGAACAGTACGAGCAGTCCTCCGGGCAGAGACCTGACTTGAGATTGACCAGATAGTTGAGTTTCACCCGCCGCCCGAACCACTGACGCCGCACCTTCCCGGCGGCGGCCACCACGTCGAGAAGCTCATCGTCGGAGGTGGCCAGCACGGCCAGCGCCTCTTCGCGGGTCGGCAGCTCGCGCCGAAGCCCCTTGTCCACCAGCGTGTTCAGCAGATCCATGGCGCTGATCCTTACGTACGAGAGCCTCCCTTTCCAAGGAGACTTCGCACAACAGAAACGCTGAGAGGTGTGGGTATTGCCACATCCTGGCCCGGTGGCCGGACGGCTAGGGTCTGTGCACTGTCTACAAACCGGCCAGTGATGACGACCCGGAGGAACCGCCATGGCGAGCTCGCCGTTCGACTGGATCGACGAGCAGGCGAGCCTGCGCGCCCGGGCCGGACTCGTCCGCACCCTGCGCCCCCGTCCCGCCGACGCCGGAGGCCTCCTCGACCTGGCGAGCAACGACTATCTGGGCCTCGCCAGACACCCCGTGATCACGGAGGGCGCGGCGGCCGCGGCCCGGCGCTGGGGCGGCGGAGCGACCGGCTCCCGGCTGGTGACCGGCAGCACCGAGCTGCACGCGGAACTCGAGCGTGAACTCGCCGAGTTCTGCGGCTTCGAGGCAGCTCTCGTCCTCTCCTCCGGATACGCGGCGAACCTCGCCGCGGTCACCGCCCTCGCTCCGCACGGCTCGCTGATCGTCTCGGACGCGGGCAACCACGCCTCGCTGATCGACGGCTGCCGCCTGGCGCGCGGTACGACGCAAGTGGTGCCGCACGCCGACCCCGAAGCGGTGCGCAAGACGCTCGACGGGCACGCGGGTCCCGCGGTCGTCGTCTCGGACACGGTCTTCTCGGTCGACGGCGACGCGGCTTCACTGACCGAACTGGATTCCGTTTGTGCGGAGTTCGGTGCCGGTCTCATCGTCGACGACGCCCACGGGCTCGGGGTGCTCGGCGACGGCGGGCGGGGTGCCCCGCAGGCGGCCGGACTCGCGGGCAACGCCCACACGGTGGCCACGGTCACCCTGTCGAAGTCCTTCGGCAGCCAGGGCGGCGCGGTCCTCGGCCCCGCCAAGGTCATCGACCACCTGGTCAACGCGGCCCGCACCTTCATCTTCGACACGGGACTCGCCCCGGCCGCCGTGGGGGCGGCTCTCGCGGCTCTGCGCCTGCTGCGCGGGGAGCCCGAGCGCGCCGCACGGGCTCGCGAGGTCGCGGCCGAACTGCATGAACGCCTCACGGCGGAGGGCCTCTCGGCGGTACGGCCCGATGCCGCCGTCGTCTCCGTGCGCGCGCCGTCGCCGGAAACGGCCGTGCGGTGGGCCGCCGACTGCCGGGGCGCGGGCCTCGTCGTCGGCTGCTTCCGTCCGCCGTCGGTGCCCGACGGCATCTCGCGGCTGCGGCTGACCGCCCGGGCGGATCTCACCGGCGCACAGATCGCCGATGCCGTCCGGGTGATCAGCCGCACCGCACCGCGATAGTCACCGGAGGCCGTGGACGAAGGCCTCCCAGGTGGCGGGCGAGAAAAGCAGGGCGGGCCCTGCCGTGTTCTTCGAATCGCGCACGGCGAGCAGCCCCTGCTTCGGCCCTGAAGCGAGCGGAGCTGTTTCCACGCAGTTGTTCATGCCGTTGCTGCGGCTGCTGCGATGCCACCGTGCGTCGTGCAGAGACGTGCTTGAAGGTACGTGCCGAGGCAGTGCAGTCATGGTGCCCCCTTACGCGCCGTCACATATCCCGGCGATGTGATCCGTTGATTCCTCGGGTGAAAGTGCCTTTCTGCGAAGGGAGTTGAAGGCATCCGTGTACGCCCGGAGGTCCTCTCTCCGTTCGAGGTAGAGGCTACTCGTCAAGTGGTCGAGAACAACCACATCCAGATCAGCAATGTTCGGAAATGAGAAAATAACGAAAGAGCCGATGAGGCCGACGTGCTCCCCTGCGGTGAACGGCAGCACCTGAATCCGCACGTGGGGCAGTTGTGAGGCTTCCAGTAACCGTTTCAACTGGCCCGCGAGGACCTGACTGCCGCCCACCGGCCTGTGGAGCACCGCCTCGTCCAGGACCACGCTCAGGTGCAGCGGAGGAGCCGCGCGCAGCACGTCCTGACGGGCCAGACGCACCTCGACCAGCGCGTCCACCTGCTCGTCCGGCCTTCCGGCGAGCGCTGCCCGCGTCACCGCGCGCGCGTAGTCCGGAGTCTGCAGCAGCCCCGGCACGACGGTGGTCTCCAGGGTGCGGACCCGGCAGGCCTGTGACTCCAGGCTGATGAAGTCGCGGTAGGCGGGCGGCAGCAGCTCGCGGTAGGCATGCCACCAGCGGCGGCGCCCGCCGTCGTCCTCCGGGCCCGCAAGCGCGACCAGTAACTGGCGCAGGTGCGGGTCCTTCACCTCGTACGCCTCGAGCAGCAGGCGTACGTCGGCCGCCTTGGCGCCGCTACGCCCCGTCTCGATCCGGCTGACCTTCGACTGATGCCAGCCGACCCGGTCCGCTGCCTGGCCGCTGGTGAGTCCGGCGTGCGTGCGCAGCGCGCGGAGCTCGGCGCCGAGTTTCCGGCGGCGCACCGCGGGACCGTACCGCATGTCCGTCTCCTTCCCGGCGGAGCCTCTTTCCCGGACTCCTCAGGCCTCTCACCGGCGACAGTAGAGGAAGCGTCGGCCTCTCACCCAAATACGGTCTTCCGTAGCAGAGTTCACCGCTTCGAGCGACAGATATATGCACATCTTGGTGGATGGCCACCTGTGAGCGCCCCGAGAGTGGCAGGCTGGCGCAGAGCACCATTCCGGGACTGTCCTCGTGCCTTCCGTGACGAGTCGGAGCCGAGCCCCGGTGGGAAAGGGACAGCGTCGCCATGGCAGACCTTCAGGAAGCATCCGTCACCCTGCCGAGCGATCCTGCCTCGGTCTCCGCGGCCCGGAAGTACGTCTTGACCGTCCTCACCGAGTGGGGCCTCGCGGACGACACGGAGGCCGCCGACACCGTCCGGCTCATCGTCTCCGAACTCGCCACGAACGCCGTCCAGCACACCCGGGGCCAGTCGCCCACCTTCACGGTGGAGATGGAGCTCGACCGGGAGGAACAACTGCGCATCGGCGTCACCGACAGCCATCCCCGCTACCCCAAGCGGCTGCCCGCCGCGGTCCAGCAGGACAACGGCCGTGGCTTGGTGATCATCCGCTGGCTGACCATGGAGTGCGGCGGCAGGCTGTCGGTCACGCCCACCCCCGAGGGCGGCAAGACGGTCTGGATCGCGCTGCCGTGGACCGCGACGATCCGCGGTGACGCGACAGCGGCCCCCTCGGCTTCGCCCTCACGCTCAACTGGCTGAGCGTTTCGCCCTCACCCCGCCGAGCGTCCGAAGGCCCCCCGGAGCAGCGCCCGGAAGGTGTCCGCCGCGGGGTGTGACCCGTCGGAGCGGTGGACGACCGAGATCGTACGGCGCAGGTTCCCCGGCTCAAGCGGCCTGACCCCCACCGGGGTGACCGCCGTCCGCGCCACCATCTCCGGTACGACGGCGACCCCGAGCCCCGCGCTGACCAGCGCGCACACCAGCGCGTAACTGGGAGTCTCGACCAGGACCGAGGGCGTCGCCCCGGCCCGGACGAGTACGGACTCCACGCCCTGCCGGGGTGGATGCGAAGGCGCCATGCTGATCAGCGGCTGACCGGCAAGATCGCTCAGAGGCAGCCGTGACGAGGTGCTCACGAGCGCGTGGCCGGGCGAGGTCACCAGGACCAACTCCTCGACCAGGATCTGCTCCGCGGACACGGACGCGGGCAGCGGCAGCGCGTCCGCGGGCTCGTAGGTGTGCGTGAGGGCCAGGTCGACCTCGCCCGCTGCCACGGCCGCGACGCCGAGCGGCGGTTCATAGCCCCGGACCGTCAGTTCGATGTCCGGATGGGCGCGGCGGAACGCGGTGAGCGCGGGCGGCATCAGATGGATCCCGGCGGTGGTGAAGGTCCCCACGCGCAGTCTGCCGCCGGACAGGCCCGCGAGCCGGGCCAGTTCGTGGCGGGCCTGCTCCATCTCGTCGAGGACCCGGCGCGCCCGCGCGAGAAGGAGCTCGCCCGCGCCGGTGAGGCGTGCCCCGCGGTGATGCCGGACCAGGAGCGCGGTGCCCGCCTCCCGTTCGAGCTTGGCCAGCTGCTGGGAGAGGGCGGGCACGGTGTAGCCCAGGCGTTCGGCGGCGCGGGTGATCGATCCGGCCTCGGAGACCGCCACCAGTGCGGCGAGCCGCGTCGGGTCGTACATGGAAGTCTCCCGGTGCAGGAGCGTGCGGGAGCCGACGGGCCGTGCGGCCGTGGGGTGCCGTCCGTCGGCGTGGGGGTAAACGCCTGCTTAAGGCAGACCCAGGATATTCCACATACCTGCTGAAGGCAGAACGACGGCAGCCTTGGGGTCGTGGACGCACAACCGGTCACCTTCGCCGGAGTCGCCGCGGGCATGGTCGCCATGCCGGGCGCCGACTTCGCCGTGGTGGTGCGCAACGCCCTCACCTCCCGCCGCGCCGGAGTCGCCTGCGCGATCGGGGCTGCGGAGGACGCGTACGGCCCGTTCGATCGAGGGCGGTACAGGTGTCGCGCTCAGCGTCCTGGGCCTGGTGCTCCTGACCGAGGGCCTGATGGCGTGACGCCGTCCGGCCCGCCGGTGTCGGTGTCGTCGTCATAGTCGCCCTTGCCCGCGCCGCGCACCAGGGCGGGAAGCAGGCCCCAGAGGCCCGCGCACACCACCAGCGTGCCCGCGCTCGCGATGATCCCGCCGGTGCGCCCCACCGCCACGTCCACGACCAGGAGCACGGAACCGGCGAGCGCGAACACCAGGACCACCATGCCGATACCGGCGAGGCGGGACGACACCCGCACGATCCGCGGCTTGGAGTGCTGCCCGAACAGCGACCTGTGCAGGGCGGCCGGCGCGGTGAACAGGGCGGCGGACAGGACGGCGAGCAGCAGTGTGGTGACGTACGTGGCGCGCTGCACCGTGTCGAGCGAGGGGAAGCGCTCGGTGAAGGCGAGCGTCAACAGGAACGCGAAGAGGATCTGCACCCCGGCCTGCGTGACGCGCAGCTCCTGGAGGATCTCAAAGAAGTTGCGGTCGGCGCGCTCGAAGCTCGTCTCGTGGCGCGGCGGCGGGTCGCCCGCGGGGGGAGCGCTGTTGTTTTCGGCCATGGCGCACGAGTATCCGCGTGGACGCCGTCCACGCCCGGCGGACGCGCCGATCAGAGGGCCGGGCGGGGGCGGCCGAGCGGCGGCGGCAGCCGTGAGGCTCCCGCCGCCGTCCGGCAGCTGACGTTCAGTGACGGGTGATCAGCGCACCCTGCCGTACCAGACGCTCTTCGTCCAGATCTTCTCGAGGCGCACCACGGTGTTGGACTTCGGGGCGTGCCAGATCCTGCCCTTTCCGGCGTAGATGCCGACGTGGTAGACGTTCCGGCCGGAGTGGAAGAAGACGAGGTCGCCGCGGGAGCGTTTCGACGCCGAGACGTGGCGGGTCTTGTTGTACTGCTGTGCGGCGGTGCGAGGCAGCTTCTTGCCCGCGCGCTTGAAGGAGTAGAGGGTCAGGCCCGAGCAGTCGAACCTGTGCGGCCCCTTCGCTCCGTAGCGGTACGGCGAGCCTTTCTTTGAGGCAGCGATCTTGAGCGCTTTGGTTCCGTGCGTCGCGGCTTCTGCTTCCGTCGTGAGCCCTGGGCCCACGAGGGTGCCGCCCACGACGGCGAGCGTGAGGACCGATACGGAGCCGGCCCTGGTCAGCAGCGACGGAACATGATTCAGCGCGGTCATGCGCAACCCTTCGTCAGCCGCCTGTGAAGGATGACCTGTCGGATTCGGGCTGGCGAAGTTGCCCGGCCGCGGTGTGCGGCTTCACCCCAAGGGTCGGCGTCCGGACCTTCCGGACCGACCCGTCATGCCTGGGTCCTCCACTCCTGCCGATGCACCGATGTCGACCGGTCATCCGGGTGGCGGCAGGACTCGGCGTCCACCCGGACCGCCCCGCCGCTGTGGCGGGGGCTTGTCGTCGGAAGGGATCTTGACCCGTCAAGGGTGCGAATTCCGAGCCGAAACGGCGTTTTGTGAGGCTCCTCACGCCTGAACCGTTCGGGTGGACAAAGTCTGATTCGGGATCGGGGTGAGGCCCTCGACGATCGTTCGACCAGCACCGGAACGAGGAATTCCGGCCGTCGCGTACACATCTGACGCAACCGCGGACAGCCCGAATGACTACGATCGTCTACGCCGAACGAGGTAGCCCGTTTGGTTCGTTTGAGTCCCGCCCCGGACGGTTCGGACGTCAGGGCCGGGGTGACGGAGGCTCAGGATGCCGACGGGGGCGGCACAGTGACCCGTCCGGCTCGCCGCTCCCCGTCCAGCACACGGAGCGCTCGGGCCAGCGTCGGCGCGTGCACGGCGCTCTCGCCCCGCTGGTGCATGAGTGTCAGGGCGTCCCGCAAGGCGGTCGCGCTGCTCACCAGGGCCTGTGCGGCGCGCAGCCCGCCGTAGGTGTCCGAGGCGCGGGCGGGATTGATCCGGCCGACCAGGTCGACCACTTCGAGGTACCGGTCGATCAACTCGCCCTCGGCGCGGGTGAGCGCGGGCAGCTGAGGAAGCTCGGGCGGCAGCACCGGTGGCTCACCTCGCGTCCGGGGTGCGCAGGGACGATGTGCGGGTCGCGATGATCCGGTCCACCAGGCCGTACTCGACCGCTTCGGAGGCGCTGAGGATCTTGTCGCGCTCGATGTCGGCCGCGACGAGCTCCGGGCTCCGGCCGGTGTGTTGGACGAGCAGCTTCTCCAGCTGCGCCCGGGTGCGCAGGAGTTCGTCGGCCTGGATCGCCAAGTCGGTCGCCTGGCCGTGGATCGGCTCGGCGAGCGAGGGCTGATGGATGAGGATCCGGGCGCCCGGCAGCGCGCATCGCTTGCCGGGGGTGCCCGCGGCAAGCAGGACGGCCGCCGCCGACGCGGCCTGGCCCAGGCAGGCCGTCTCCACGTCGCAGGTGACGAACTGGATCGTGTCGTAGATGGCCGTCATCGCGCTGAACGAGCCGCCGGGAGCGTTGATGTAGAGCGAGATGTCGCGGTCGGGCGCCAAGTATTCGAGGTGCATGAACTGCGCCATCACGTCATTGGCGGAGGTGTCGTCGATCGGCGTCCCGAGGAAGACGATGCGCTCCTCGAGCAGCTTCGAGTAGGGATCGAGGGTCCGCTGCCCCGTGGAGGTGCGGTCGGTGAACTCGGGCAGGACATGGCGGGCGAACGGTCGGTTCATGGCACGTCTCTCCTCTGGCGGGGGTGGCTGCTCCCCAAGGTGTCTGTAAAAAATGTACAGGACGTACGTAACGTCGTGATGGGGAGCATGTTCGAGTGATCCGCCGGAGTCAACAGACGCACCGCGTTTCAGCCGCTCGCTGAGAGCGCATGCCGAGAACGCGGCCACGAACGTCGGCCGCCGACCGCCCCGAAAGCCGCCCCGAGCCGAAAGCGTCGTATGAGCCCTGAAGCCCACCGAGTCCCCGACGCCGGGGAGCTCGTCCACCTCACCGCCCGCGAACTCGCCGCCCGGATCCGCGAGCGCGAACTGTCCGCGCGCGAGGTCGTCCAGGCGCACCTGGACCGGATCGAGCAGGTCAACGGCGCCGTGAACGCCGTGGTGACCCTCTCGGCGGAGCGCGCGCTCGACGAGGCGTACGCCGCCGACGAGCAGGCAGCGCGCGGCGAACCGCTCGGCCCGCTGCACGGGTTGCCCATCGCACACAAGGACACGCACGACACCCGTGGCATCCGGACCACCTACGGGACCCCGCTCCTGGCCGACAACGTCCCGGACCGCGACGAGCTGATCGTCGAGCGCATCCGCGCCGCCGGGGCGATCACCGTCGGCAAGACCAACGTGCCCGAGTTCGCTGCCGGTTCACACACCTTCAACCCGGTCTTCGGTGCCACCCGCAACCCGTACGACCTTCGGCGGTCGGCGGGCGGCAGCAGCGGGGGAGCGGCGGCGGCGCTCGCGTGCGGCATGCACCCGCTGGCCGACGGCAGCGACATGGGCGGCTCTCTGCGCAACCCCGCGTCGTTCTGCAACGTGGTCGGCCTGCGCCCCTCGCCGGGTCGGGTGCCGAGCTGGCCGGACACCGCCCCGTGGTCGACGATGGCCGTGCAGGGGCCGATGGCGCGCACGGTGGCCGACGCGGCCCTGCTGCTGTCCGTCGTCGCCGGGCCCGACCCGCGCTCGCCGATCGCTCTGGAGATGCCGGGGAGCGCGTTCGGCGGATCACTGGAACGGGATCTGAGGGGGCTGCGGATCGCCTGGTCGCCGGACCTGGGGGGAGCGGTGCCGGTCGACCGCGAGGTCACCGAGGCGTTCGCGCCGGCCGTCACGGTCTTCGCTGACCTGGGGTGCTCGGTCGAGGAGGCCTGCCCTGACCTCTCCGGTGCCGACGAGGTGTTCCGGACCTTCCGTGCCTGGCAGTTCCACCTGGCGCTCGGCGAGCTCGTGGAGACCGCGGCCGACCGGATGAAGCCCAGCCTGGTGCGGAACGTACGGCAGGGGCGAACGCTCACCGGTACCGACCTGGAGCGGGCCACCGTGCTGCACGGCGAACTGTTCCACCGGGTGAGGGAGTTCTTCGAGCGGTATGACGCCCTGGTCCTGCCGACCAGCCAAGTGGTGCCCTTTCCGGTGGAGTTGGAGTACCCGGCCGATGTCGACGGAGTGTCGATGTCCGACTACCTGGAATGGATGCGCTCGGCGTACCTGGTGTCCGCGACCGGCAGCCCCGCGCTGTCGGTGCCCGCCGGATTCACCCCGGCCGGACTGCCGGTCGGGATGCAGATCGTCGGGCCGCACCGTGCCGATCTACGGGTCCTGCAGATCGGTCACGCCTTCGAGCGGGCCTCTCGGCACGGCGAGCGCAGGCCGGAGTGGGGCGGCGTTACGCGTTCGGGCGCCCGGGTACTCGGGCGCCATGAATCGCTTGGAGCATCTGGACCATCTGGACAAGAGCCTCGTCGATGAACTGACGCGTGCCGCCCGAGAGGCGGTACGCGACGAGTTGAGAGAGCAGACGCGCAAACAGCGCCGGACGGCGGCGCTGTACGCGGGGGCGGGGGTCGTCGGTCTCTACGCGGGTGCCGCGCTGGCGCTCGCCTTCGGCCTCGCGCTCGCCCTCGGCCTGCCCGACTGGGCGTCCGCGCTGATCACCGCGGTGGTACTGGGCATCGTGGCCTATCTGCTGCGCGGCGCGGCCCGCCCTTCGGCGGCCCGTCCTCCTACTGACGGACCGTCAACTGCCATACCTTCCCGGGCCCCTGGATCCATGTCGCCGCCAACCCCTGAGCAGCCGGTGACGCCGCCGACCCCTGAACGGCCCGTGACGCCGCCGACCGTGGACGCGGCGGACCCGGGCGTGGATCCCGAGATGCCACACCGCTGGGGCCAGTGAGCCGCGACGTCTCACTGTGGATGTTTGGCCAATGGATTACGGGCCACTCGTGAAGAAGAGGTGGCCAACTTGAACACATCGTCAGATCCAGCGAAGAGGAAGACGAGTTCGCAGAACTCGAGGAATTCAACCGAACGCGCGGAGAGCGACAAGAACCATCGCGCGGAGAACGGCAGGGCGAACCGTCGGCCGGGCCCCATGGAGGTGCTGCGCACGGCACGCACCCAGCTCGCCGAACTCACCGGGATGACAGCCGAGTCCGTGTCGTCCTTCGAACAGACCGAGGACGGCTGGACGTTGGAGATCGAGGTCCTGGAACTCACCCGGGTTCCGGACACGATGAGTCTCCTCGCGAGTTACCAGGTGGAGTGCGACCCGCAGGGTGAGCTCCTTGGCTACCGGCGCGTCCGCCGCTACGAACGCGGGCGCGCCGACTCGCCCAAGCCCGGCGGCCGCTGAAGCCGTCCCGCGCGGGATTCCGCAGTTCTTCGCACAGAGCGGCTCCTCCACGGAGCGGCTCTTTCCCCAGACTTCCCAGACAAGGAGGGCCGGTCGGCATGACCGTTGTACCTGCACAGCAATCGGGTGGGTCGGGAGGCACCAGTGGCCTCTACGACGTCCTGGAGCTCGTCCTTGACCGCGGGCTCGTCATCGATGCCTTTGTGCGTGTCTCGCTCGTCGGCATCGAGATCCTGAAGATCGATGTGCGTGTGGTCGTCGCCAGCGTCGACACCTATCTGCGCTTCGCCGAGGCGTGCAACCGCCTCGACCTGGAGGCCGGGCCGCACAGGGATCCCGGACTCCCCGACCTCGTGGGCGAGATGACCGAATCCGGTGCGCGCGGCAAGTCCAAGGGCGCGCTGTCCGGTGCCGCGGAGACCATCTCCGACGCGTTCAAGCAGTCCCGTGAAGAGGGCCAGTCGGAGCCCCGCCCGCGCGCACGCAAGAGCACGTCCGCGCGCAGGAAGGAGGAGCAGGAATGAGTACGTACGTCTATGGCATCACCGAGAGTTCGCACCCCTCGCTCCCCGAAGGGATGGGCGGCGTGGGAAAGCCGGCGCGCCCCGTGCGCGTCATCAAGGAAGGCGACCTCGCTGCCATTGTCAGCGACGCGCCCGAAGGGCTGCGCGCAAAGCGCAACGACCTGTTGGCCCATCAGAACGTGCTGAACGAGGCGGGCGCGGCAGGTCCGGTCCTCCCCATGCGGTTCGGAAACATCGCCCCGGACGACACGGCCGTCGCGAGCGTGCTCGCGGAACGCGCCGAGCACTACCGGGAGCGGATCACGACGCTGGCGGGCAAGGTCGAGTACAACGTCAAGGCCAGTCACGACGAACAGGCCGCCCTGCACCGTGTGATGGCCGACAACCCCGAAGTCCAGAATCTCGCCGAGGCCAACCGGCAATCGGGTGGCGGCAGTTACGACCAGAAGCTGCAGCTCGGCGAGATGGTGGTGGCCGCGCTCCAGAGCCGGGAGGCCGAGGACGCGGTGGAACTGCACCGCATCCTTGAGCCGACGGCGCACGCCGTCAGCGTGGGCCCCGAGTCCACGGGATGGCTGGCCAATCTGTCGCTACTGGTGGAGCGCGATTCGGCCGGGGCGTTCCTCGACGCCGTCGAGGAGGCCCGCAAGAGCCATCCGCACGTCGAACTGCGCGTCAACGGCCCGCTGCCGCCCTACAGCTTCGTGGAGCCCGGGCCCTCCGAGCCGGCGGGAGCCACGCCGGAGGCCATGGGCTCGCAGAGCGGCCGGGAGTAAGCGCATGGGACTGATCGGCGAAGTCCTGATGCTGCCGTTCGCACCCGTGCGCGGCGGCCTCTGGGCGGTGAGCCAGGTACTCGCCGAGGCCGAGCGCCTCTACTACGACCCGGCCACCGTCCGCTCCGAACTCGCCCTTCTCGAGCAGCGGCTCGAGTCGGGGGAGATCGGCGAGGAGGAATTCGACAGCCAGGAGGACGAGTTGCTCGACCGACTGGAAATAGGCCTGCGCACCGGCGCGGGAACCGACAACGGGACCACACGATGAATCGACTTGGATTGGGCCTCGCCGTAGGGGCCGGATACGTCCTGGGACGTACGAAGAAGATGAAGCTGGCCTTCGCGGTCGGCACCATGGTGGCCGGCAAGCGGATGAATCTCAGCCCGCGTGCCCTTGGGGACCTGCTGTCCCAACAGCTGCAGAACAACCCGCAGTTCAAGGAGATCGGCGACCAGCTGCGCGGGGACCTGCGCGGGGTCGGCAAGGCCGCCACCGGAGCACTGGTCGAGCGGCAGATCTCGGGCCTCGCCGACCGGCTGCACGGACGTACGGCGGATGTGCGGGACCAACTGGACGGCGTGACACCGGACATACCGGGACGCGGCAGCGAGGACGAGGCCGAGGAACCGGACGACGCGTACGAGGAGTACGACGACCAGGACGACCGGGACCACGAAGAGTCCGCGGAGGCGGAGCGCGAGGAGACCGAGGAGCCCGAGGAGGCCGAGGAGAAGACCCGGCCGCGGAAGAAGGCGCCCGAGCAGCGGGCCGCCCCCAAGAAGGCCCCGGCCAAGAAGAGCCCCGCCCGTAAGACGGCGACCCAGAAGAGCCCGGCCAGAAAGACGGCGAAGAAGGCTCCCGCCAGGGCCGCGGCGAAGACGTCCGCGCGCCGCGCCACCGGAGCCCGGGTGCCGAAGGAGGGCAGTCGTGATGAGTGACACCCTGAAGTCCGCGAAGAACGGGGCGAAGGAGAATCCGCTCGCCGGCATCGCGCAGAGCGAAGCCGCCGACCGGCTCAAGTCAGAGGTCCAGGAGTATCTCGGTGCCCAGGCCCAGCGTCTGCTGGTCGGAGTGGGCCACAAGCTCGGTGAGACGACGGGCAAGCTCAACGACATCGCCGAGGGCAACAGTCCGGGCTTCGCCAAGCTGGCCCTCGACGGCGGACGCAAGATGGCCGAGGGCAAGGGCCCGGTGCGGTCCGCCATCGAGGTCGGTGCGGGCAGGGCCAAGGACAGTGTGGTCGGCGCCTTCAAGAACATGACCGGCGGCAAGGGGCGCCGGAAGGGCGGGGCCGGCAAGAAGCCGACGGTCATCATGGAGTTCGTGGACGTCGGCGTGCCGCTGCGCACGGCGTACGACCAGTGGACCCAGTACCAGGAGTTCAGCACCTTCGCCAAGGGCGTCAAGAGCGCGAACCGCGCCGACGACACCACCTCCGACTGGCAGGCCAAGGTCTTCTGGTCCAACCGGAGTTGGAAGGCCCACACCACCGAGCAGGTGGCGGACGACCGGATCGCCTGGACCTCGGAGGGCGCGAAGGGCACGACGAAGGGCGTCGTCTCCTTCCACTCGCTGGCCGAGAACCTCACGCGCGTCCTGCTGGTCCTGGAGTACTACCCGAAGGGGCTCTTCGAGAAGACCGGCAACATCTGGCGCGCGCAGGGCCGCCGGGCACGGCTGGACCTGAAGAACTTCGCACGGTTCATCACCATCAAGGGTGAGGCGGAGGACGGCTGGCGCGGCGAGATCCGCGACGGTGAGGTCGTCCAGAGCCATGAGGACGCGCTCGAGGAGGAGCAGGGCGAGGAGAACGAGGCGGGCGAATCGGAGGACGTCGCCGAGGACGAGTACGAGAGCGACGACGAGGAACGGCCCGAGGGGTCCGAGGAGCCTGAGGAGTCCTACGAGGACGAGCAAGACGAGGAGGACGAGGAGGACGAAGGCGCGGACGAGGCGCGGTACGAGGAAGACGAGGCTGAAGAGGACGAGGGCGAAGAGGACGAGGCGAAGTACGACGAAGAGCCCGCTGTGAGCGGGAGTCGCCGATGACGATGCCGAGCCGGATGCCCGAGCCGTACGGGCAGGGCGGCGGCGCGAACCTCGCCGACATCCTGGAGAGAGTGCTCGACAAGGGTGTCGTGATCGCCGGGGACATCCGGATCAACCTGCTCGACATCGAACTGTTGACCATCAAGCTGCGGCTCATCGTCGCCTCCGTCGACAAGGCGAAGGAGATGGGGATCGACTGGTGGGAGGACGACCCCGCACTGTCCTCAGGTGCGCGCCGCAATGAACTCGCCCGTGAGAACGCCGAGTTGCGTGCTCAGGTTGCCGAACTGGAGCAAGGCGCGACGGAGCGACGCACGGTGGAGCGAGGGAAGACGGAACAGAGTAGGACGGAACAGAGTAAGACGGTGCAGGGCAAGACAGCGCAAGGCAGGGCGAAGCGGAGCAGCGCGGAGGAGAGCACATGAGTGGACTGCGGTACGTCTACGCCATCTGCCGTCCCTTCGACGCGGCGCTCCAGACCCAGGTGACCGGGGTGGACGGCGCGCCCCCCGGTCAGCTGCCGCACCACGGCCTGATCGCCGTGGTCGGCACCGTGCCGGAGCGGGACTTCGCGGAAGAGCCGCTCCGGCGTCACCTGGAGGATCTTGACTGGCTGAGCGCGACCGCGCGCGCCCACCAGGCCGTGATCGACGCGCTCACCGCGGTCACCACTCCGCTGCCGCTGCGGCTCGCCACCGTGTTCCGGGACGACGCGGGTGTGCGGGCGATGATGGAGGAGCGGGAGGACACGTTCCACCGGACGCTCGACCGACTCGACGGCCGTGTGGAATGGGGCGTCAAGATCCATGCCGACGCCGAGGCGACCCGCCCGGCCGAGGAGCCGGAGAAGGCCGCGACGGGGCGGGACTACCTGCGCCAGCGCCGACAGCGCAACAGGGCTCATGAAGAGATGTGGCAGAGCGCCGAGAAGTTCGCGGACCGGCTGCACGACATGCTCCGCGGGTACGCGGAGGATGCCCGACTGCACGCGCCTCAGAACTCCGCGCTTTCCCGGGAATCGGGCCGCAACGTACTCAATGCGTCCTATCTGGTGCCGCGTTCGGACTCGGAGGCCTTCGTGGAACTGGTGCAAGGCGTCCAGGGCGAGGGGGCCGGAATGCGCGTGGAGCTCACCGGGCCGTGGGCCGCGTACTCCTTCGCGGGCCTGGAAGCCGACGGGGACGGCGTAGCGGGGGAGGCGGGACTGTGACAGTCGTCGAACGCCGGGAGGTCGCCCTGGTCGACCTGCTCGACCGGTTGCTCGCGGGCGGGGTCGTCATCACCGGGGACCTCACCTTGCGCATCGCGGACGTCGATCTGGTCCGTATCGACCTGAACGCACTCATCAGCTCGGTGAACGAGCAAGTCCCCTCACCCTTCGAGGAGTTGCTGTGAGCGAGCGGGCAACGGGGAAGAACCGTCTCGAACTCGAACCGGACACGGTGGAACGCGACCTGATCAAACTCGTTCTGACCGTCGTGGAACTGCTGCGCCAGCTCATGGAGCGGCAGGCCGTGCGCCGGTTCGACACCGGGGAGCTCGACGAGGACCAGGAGGAGCGCATCGGGCTCACGCTGATGCTCCTCGACGACCGTATGGCCGAACTGCGCGAGCGCTACGGCTTGCGGCCCGAGGACCTGAATCTGGACCTCGGGCCGCTGGGGCCGCTGCTCCCGAGGGAGTAGCCCCTCTCGGCCGCCGGTCTGTGCTCAGGAGGCGGTCGGCTTCGCGAACTCCGCCAGGAACGCCTCACAGAACGCCTTCAGGTCGTCCGGCTTGCGGCTTGTGATGAGCGTGTTGGGCCCGTCGTCGCAGATCTTCACCTGCTCGTCCACCCAGGTGCCGCCGGCATTGCGGATGTCCGTGCGCAGGCTCGGGAACGAGGTGAGTCCCCGGCCGGAGACGACGTCCGCCTCGACGAGGACCCACGGGGCATGGCAGATGGCGGCGACCGGACGGCCGCTGTCGAAGAAGCCGCGTACGAAGGACACCGCACTTTCGTCGAGGCGCAGGGCGTCCGGGTTGGCCACGCCGCCCGGCAGGACGAGCCCGTCGAAGGAGTCGGCGGACACCTCACCGACGACCTTGTCCACGGGGAACGTGTCGGCCTTGTCGAGATGGTCGAAGGCCTGGATGCGGCCCGGCTCCGTCGACACGAGGACGGGCTCGCCGCCCGCGTCGGTCACCGCCTTCCAGGGGTCGGTGAGTTCGATCTGCTCGACGCCCTCCGGCGCCATCAGGAATGCGACACGCATGGTTGCTCACTCTCCTCGCGGGCCCCGGACGGTCACGTCCGTGGCGCGTTGCATGGTCGGATCACCGGTTCCCTGGTCCCACCAAGGTCAACCAAAATGGTCACCGTGACTGACCTGTGGCCAAATGGGTACTCAGAGTCACATGCGAATGAGTGTGATGGATGTGGGCGCCAACGCGGTCCGGCTGGTCGTCGTGGACGCCGAGGGCGGTGTGCCGTTGCCGGTCCACACCGCCAAGTGGAAGGTGAGACTCTCCGAGGAGGTTGGGCCGAGCGGAGTGATCCCCGAGGAATGCGTGGGGCAGCTCGTCACGGCGGTCACCGCCGCCGCCAAGACCGCCCGGCGGTGGGGCTCGGCCGAGCCGCTGGCCTTCGCGACGACGGTCGTACGCAGCGCGCCCAACCGTCTTGACGTGCTGCGGACCGTGGGCGAGGAGACCGGCGTACGGCTGTGCACGCTGCCCGGCGAGGTGGAGGCCGAGCTCACCTTCCTCGGGGCCCGCCGGTGGATGGGCTGGCGGGCCGGACCGCTCGCCCTCTTCGACATCGGCGGCGGTTCGCTCGAGGTGGCCTTCGGGCGCGGGCGGCTGCCGGATTACGTGGCTTCGCTGCCTCTCGGCGCGCGCAGGCTGAGCCGGGAGTTCTTCGACGGCGAGGATCCGCCGAGCGAGCAGAGCGTGAAGGAGCTACGGCGCAAGGTGCGCCACCAGCTGCGGGACGTCGCCGCACGGATCCGCTGGGAGGGTCCGCGCACCGCGGTGGCGACGTCACGGACGTTCCAGCAACTGGCGCGACTTGGAGGTGCGGCACCCGGTCGCCACGGGCCTTTCATGGCACGTCAGTTGAGCCGCGCGGACCTGCGCGAGTGCCGCGACCGGCTCGCCAAACTGCCGGCGGCCGAACGGGCCGGGCTGCCGGGGGTCTCGGCACCACGGGCGGTGCAGAGCCTGGCCGGGGCGATCGTGGGGCACACGGCGATGAAGCTGACGGGCGTGAAGGCGGTCACCATCTGCCCCTGGGCCATCCGTGAGGGCGTCCTGCTGCGGCACATGGAGGACGGCGGGGCGTGGTGGGCGGAGGCCAGCGCGCGGGAGGAGATGGCGGGACCGGTGGTGCGGCCGGCGGCGGGGCCGGTGGCGCTGCGGATCGCGGCTCTGCAGAACTGAGGCGCGGCTCTGCGGAATTACCGGCGCTCTGCGGAACGGGGTCGCGGCTCTACGGAACTGTCGCCGCCCTGCGGAGCGGGGGGCGCGGCGCTACGGACCTGTCGCCGCCCTGCAGAACAGGGGGCGCGGCTCCACGGAACTCTCGCGACCCTGCGCAACAGAGGCGCGGTCCCCATTACCTTCTTCGTAGCCCCGCAATGGGGTTACCGGCCTTCGGAGTTGGCATGACTACCTCCCCTTGTCGAACGGATGGCCTGGGGGGTGA
>NZ_JBVIHP010000037.1:0-84376 GCF_055570235.1 Streptomyces sp. NPDC031274
CCTGATGGCGCTCGCTCCTCCGTTCTTCCCTCTGGGATCAATCACTTACCTGACGAAACTGCCTACTACGGGAACTGCGTACTACTGGTACTGCCCTACTGCGTACTGCTGGTGTCGCGTACTGCTTGATACTGCTGGTGACCTGGGTAAGCGTCACTCTTCGGCAGCCAGCCCCGTCGCCTCTCCTGCATCTGCTCTGGCTTAGAACCCCACTGCCGAACTTCCCGGTGCGCGCGCCCGCAGCCGACGCCTTCACCAAGGTGCTGCTCACTGGACTTCACTGCTGGGTCCTGCGTACTGCACTTGCGGGTACTGCTCCTGCGTCAACTGCGGTCCTACTGAGCGGCGGCCCCTGATCACTGCGGGCCGCCCGGTCCGGTCGTCAGTCCCGTCGCCGTCCTGCTACCGCTCTGGCTTCGGAACTCCACCACCGCACCGTCCTGCGTACTGCACTTGCGTGTACTGCTGCCCGGCAGTTCGTCTCTGCCGGGCTCTGCTGATCTCGGCTACGAGAGAAACCATAGCCACACCAGCACCCAATGTCTACCCCGGCCGACATAGATTTCTGTGCGCTGGTCGAAGAGATAGTCGACGGCGACCGCGGATGGAGCTTCGAGCGGTTGACGCGCGGCAGGCCGGGGCAGGAGGACCGGTCAGGAAGGACCGGCCGCTGACGACACAGAGACGAGGGTGACCTGATGGACACGATGAGCGTCGACGTCGCAACCGTCCGCTCCGCGGCATCCGTTGCCGGCGCACGCGAGAACACTCGGGCTTTCCTCGCAGGTCTCGTACAGCCTGCGATCGCGGCCGAGACTGCGGAGACCGTGGTCCTGGTCGTCTCGGAGCTCGTCACCAATGCCCTGCGCCACGGTGGGGGTTCTTGCACCCTGGATCTGGCCGCGCACCCGGACAGCATCGCGGTGGCTGTGCATGACGGCAGTCCGCAGGCGCCACGTATGCGGACCCCCGATATGAACGGCGGTACCGGAGGGTTTGGCTGGGCCATGATCAACCACTTGGCCCGGGCCACGGCGGTGACCCGTCAAAAGGTCGGCGGCAAGACCGTTAGTGCCCTTCTCGCCCGGTAGCTCGGCCTGCCGTCCGCAGGTGGTCGCGGCGGGGTGCTCGCCCCGAGCCTCGGATGCGGGATGAGTCTGCCCGCCCTGACCGTCGCCGCGCCCGGGGGCGCCATCGAGGGGAGCACCGGACTCGGCTCAGCCGTCCTGAACTCCGTTCAACAAGTCGGCGGCGCCGTGGGGGTGGCGGTGCTTGTCGCTCTGGCTTCGCGCCGCAGTGACACCCCGGCCGCACAGTAGGCCCCGGCGGTCGCTGCGAGCTGACGAAGACGGCGCCGTTCCGCTGTGGGGGCCGGACCCCTATCCGTGGCTCACGGTGCAAAGTAGCCACTGCCGCGGTGTGATCCACGCCACATGTGATTCCTGTCAGTAATCGGGGCGCTGTTCCGCTCAAGTCACGGAGAGCCAAGCGAACCGACAGGAGCAGCACATGAAGCACCGCATCGTCGTCCTCGGCGCCGGCTATGCCGCGGCCTACGTGGCCGGAACCCTGGCCCGTCGGCTGTCCCCGGAGGACACCGAGATCACCGTGGTCAACGCCGAGCCGGACTTCGTCCAGCGGCTGCGGCTGCACCAGCTCGCGGCCGGCCAGGAGGTCGAGGCTCCGCAGCTCGCCGACGTCTTTGTGGGCACGGGCATACGGCTGCGCTTGGCCCGTGTGACCGCCGTCGACCCCGAGCGCCAGGTCGTCGCCGTGACCGACGCCGAGGGCCGCGGCGAACTCGGCTACGACACGCTCCTCTACGCGCTCGGCAGCCACGCCGCCGACCGCAGCGTCTCCGGAGTGGCCGAGCACGCCTTCGACATCAGCAGTCGTCCGGCGGCGCTGCGCCTGCGTCGTACGTTCGTCGGGCAGGTCAAGGGGCTGACGGTGCGGTACGGGCGGCGAACTCCTCCCTCTCGGAGGGCCCTTGAAGCTGTGGCTGTAGCTCTCGCGGGCCGTTCTGGGTCCCGCTTCGCGAGGGTCTTGTACGGACTCGTCAGCCACACCGCGCTGCTGCGGCTGGTGATGGACTTGCCCGACCCCGACTGGACGGTGCCCAGGGTCTTGGGAGTGGACGATTTCGCCACCCGCCGCGGCCAGCACAACGGCACAGTGCTCATCGACTGCGAAACCGGCCAGCCCCTCGACCTGCTGCCCGGCCGGGACGCGGAGACGCCGGCCTCCTGGCTGCGAGCCCATCCCGGGGCCGAGATCATCTGCCGGACCGGCGCCTACGCCGACGGCGCCCGCACCGGAGCACCGGACGCGGTCCAGGTCGCAGACCGCTTTCACCTGGGGCAGAACCTCGGCACCGCGGTGGAACGCTGCGTGCGCCGCCACCAAGCGTGTTTCCAGGAGGACATCGATGCGGTCGGCGTCGGGGACATCTCCTTCGCCGACACACTTGCTCCGGTGAAGGAGATGCCCCCGATCGAAGCCCGTTTCCGCCTACGGCACGCCACCGTCCACGCCCTGCTCGACCAGGGCCACGGCATCCGGGAGATCGGCCGCGAACTGCACATGGGTGGTAACACCGTCCGCCGGGCCGCCCGCGCGGAGACTCCCGAGCAGATGCTCAACGGGTGGGAAAGGCCACGGCCCAGCCAGCTCCACCCGTTCAAGTCCCACGTCGACAAGCTCTGGGCGAAGGGCTGCACGAACGCCATCCACCTGCACGCCGAACTCCAGAAGCTCGGCTAGCAGGGCAGTTACGCGATCCTGAGCGACTACCTCCGGCCCCGACAGCGACGACGTATCAAGGTCGTCGACCCGGCACCGCCGGGCGCCCGTCAGGTCACCGGCTGGCTGAGGCGCCGCCCTGACCACGCACCGGAACTCCGGGCCCGTCGAAGGCCGGGTCAACCACATCAAAATGATCAAGCGTCAGATGCTCGGACGCGCCAACCCCCCTGCTCCGCAAGCGTGTTCCCCTCACAGCCCTCCATCGGCCACCTGTCAGCGGCCAGTCGGATCTCCCCGCAGGAGGCTGGTTGGCGGGGAGGGATCTGGCCGTCAGTGATCACTCAGTGTTGTGGCTGTCGAAGATGGGCGGCCTCCTGGCCGTTAGCCCAGGCACGTCCGCGGGTCGGATCGGGGACAATTAACGTGGTACTTGGTCGAAGACCATGCGCAGACCGCGGGCTGTGTCCACGTACTCGCGGACCCGGTGGATCAGTTCACCCTGGAGTTCGATGACGAAGCAGTACTCGTTGCTGTACGGCTTGCCGTTGGAGAGCGTCGCCGTCATGGCCGCCTCCACGGCGGCCCGCTCGCCGTCGACGTAAATCCCGTGGAAGGTGACCGCGACGTCACGCGCGTACAAGCGGGGGAAGTCCTGGGCCCAGAAGTGCACGATCGCCTCCCTGCCCACCATGTGGTGGGTCCTCCCGAGCGCGACGGCAGTGGCGTTCCCAGGGGGCGACAGCCATTCGGCGTTCTCGGTGAGGACCGCGGAGATCCGGTCCGGGTCGTTACTGGCGAGCGCCTGGAAGGCGGTCTGGATGATGTGGTGGCTCATGAACCCACGGTCACCTTCCGTGCCTGGTGGCGTATTGGATAAATGTTCCCTTCAGTACCCGCTTAGAATGGAATGGTGCGATCTACGCGATCCCCCGTGCGCGAGCGTGAGGCGGTAGCCAGATGGGACGTTGCGATACCGTCGCTGCCCAGCCGAACAGTCGGCGTCAGCCTGGCCGGATTCCGCGATCGCACCGGCGGCCCGGTCGATATGCGGGTGGTCCCGCACCCGGCCGTCACGCTGGTCGTGGATTTCGGTGATGGTCTGCTCGTCGTGGATACCGCTACGGGCCAGCAGCAGCTGACAAGCCTTGTCGCCGGGTTCACGCACGGCGCTCTTCGCGTGCGGGGCGAGAACACGGCGTGCGTGGAGGTGCGCCTGTCCCCGATGGTTGCGTACGCGGTGCTGGGCACCTCCCCGGTGGAGCTGGAACATGGGGTGGTGAGCCTCGATGACCTGTGGGGCCGGGACGCGTCACAGATCCGGGAGCAACTCAGCGAAACCCGCTCGTGGCAGGGCCGTTTCACCCTGACGGACACCCTGCTCGCCTGCCGGGGAGAGGAGGGGCCATCCGTGGATCCCCAGGTGGCCTGGTCCTGGGACCGGATCGTCGGCAGCCGCGGCCGGGTCCGGATCGACGAGCTGGCGGCCGAGGTCGGGTGGAGCCGCAAGCGCCTGTGGTCCAGGTTCCGGGCGCAGACCGGTCTCCCGCCCAAGCGCGCCGCGAAGCTGGTCCGCTTCGACCATGCCGCTCACCGCCTGGCGGCGGGCGAGGACGCGGCCCGGATCGCAGCGGACAGCGGCTACGTCGACCAGTCTCACCTGCATCGCGACGTCCTGGAGTTCACCGGGGTGACTCCAGCGACCGTAGCCCGCGAGCCAGGGCTGGCAGTAGACAACATCGCGTGGGCGGACACGGCATCAGCGAGACCGACCGACACCCCGACCCACACACGCACCGCTCGGCACGCGCGCAAGGGTGGCATCAACTCCGAGGAGCACAACCTGAGTTCCCGCACTGACTACCGTCCGTGAGATCGGAACTGGCCGTACGTGGGGAATTCACTCTGGCCGCTGACAGCCACCACGCACAGTGACCTATCAGAGGGCCGGTGATCGTCCTCACGGGGTATGTGCCTGACCCCAACCGTTACCCACGAAGCCGAGCTCGGCCGTACCGCGTTTCCCGTACCCGCACAGGGGCCGGATGTCCCTCGGAAGGGCCCGGGTGGCCCACAGCGCCCCCGGGTGCGCACCGGCAGGATGAAACGAACGCAAGAGCATCATGGGTTGAGGTGGATTGTCATGAGGTGCTACGACTGCGCAAAGACGGGCGAGACGGTCCAGTCTGTCGCTGTCTGCCGTCGCTGCGGGTGCGGGTCGTGCATGGAACATGTGCGCGTCACCGGTGAGGAAGCACGCCGTTCGGCGGGCATGGGGGTCAGCCACGGTTCGAGAAGCGCGCGTCACATGACCTGTGTCGTCTGCCACGAGGCGGAGTCGCCCAACTAGGACTTGAGGGACTGGCGGCCGTACGTTGCGCCGTATCCGTCGTGAACCAGCGCGTGTACGCCTTCGAGGGCGGTGACCAGCAGATGAAGATGATCGGTCTGTTGCACGTGCCTCGTTGAAGGCCGCCAGCGCGTTCAATGCGCGGTTTTGGTGGTCATGCCTGGCCTCCGGTTGCCTCAGCGGACCAGGACGTGCCCTGACGTGCCCTCCGTAGCGAGGTACGACCGTGGTCCATCCGAGCTTGTGGTCGATGCGGTCGCCCAGCGCTTCGGCGGCCTCCGGTTCTCCGTGCACCAGATAGGTGGTGTGTGGGGGTGGCGCTTCGCGCAGCCAGTCGACCATCTGTCCGGCGTCGGCATGGGCCGAGAAGGTGGGGGAGGTTCGCCTCCTCGGCGCGGACAGGTACGTATTCGCCGAACATCTTCAGGACCTTGGCGCCGTCGACGAGGTCCCGGGGCCCGGGTGCCCTGCGCCGCGAATTCGACCACGATCACGGTGTTGCGGGGGTCGGGCAGCAGGCGGTCCAGAGGGTGCAGGACACGACCGCCGGTGGCCATGCTTGAGGCCGAGACCGATCACCGATGGCGCCGCGGAGCGGCTGAAGTCGATCGACTCCTGCCCGGACCGGACCGTGAGGAAGGGATCGGGGGAGATCGCCGACGCCCCGGCCGCGCGTACCTCGGGACGCAGCTCGGACGACTTGGCCGCGATTCCGTCCCGGTTGACGTCCTACGCAGGCAGCGCCATGGGGCTGTCGCCGTAGACCGGCACGTTCTCCGGGAGCAGGCGCGCCTGCGGCGCAGCTCGGCCAGTTCGTGGAGGAGGACCTCGGTCCGGTCGAGCGCGAACGCCGGGATGACTGCGGTACCCCCGTGGGCGAATGTGCGGGTCAGTACGTCGGCCAGGCTCTCCCGCCCGGCGGCGTCTTCGTGGCTGCGGTTTCCGTATGTCGATTCCAGGAGCAGCACATCAGCACCGGAGAAACACGGAGATTCGGCAGGCGTGAGCGTGAGCGTGAGCGCGGGCGTGGGCGTGGGCGCCCCTTGGGCCCTCACCGTGAAGTGAACTTCAACGGTTTCCTTGGCGAGGATCACTCCCGTCTCGCCCCCAGATTGATCCCGAATCCGCCACCGTCACGTACCTCTCGCCAGCGGCGCGGTCCGCTACTTCGCCGAATCCGTCCGGATGCCCGAGATGTTCATGGTCGCGATGTCCGACTGAACGCTCAGGTAGCTGTGATGGACCCGGTGCTGTCGGTCGTGCCACGTCAGCGTGACGCGCGTCCAGCAGTGGCCCATGCCGCTGTCCTGATAGGTCACCTTCCACGCGCTCGGTACGCCCTTGGCCTGAAGGACCCCGTCTCGGTGGTGCGTTGACTCCCAGCGGGCCAGGCTCTTGCGCAGACCGGCGGTGAGGTAGTGGTGGCGCAGGCTGTTCGCCAGGGGGCCACGGCCGGAGTCGTGCAGTACATCGATGTACGTGCCGTAGAAGTTCGCGACGTGATCGACGGTCGACGCGGGACTTCCGCTGCGTGCAGGAACAGTTCCCGGACTGGCAGTTCCCAGACTGGCCGACCGGGTGTCCGTCACTCCGGAACTCGCGCTCGCCACCGGTACGGCCAGGGCGAGCAGGAGAACCGATGCGGCCGACGTGACGCGTCGTGCCCTCGGATATGTGGTCATGGTGTCCCTCCCTCATCACTGCCATTGCACCGCTGCCCGGGCACTTCCCACAGGGGCCAAGCGGGGCTGCGGCCGGGGCTGTTCGGCCCCGGCCCGCCGTCAGCACCGACCTCCGGCGCTCAGGGACGTCGAGTCCCTGTCTACGCGAGTCGGCAAGCAGCGAACTGGCGAGACGACGTCGACAGGTGTCGCCCCACGCGTTGTGCAGACGCTGGTGCTCTGGTGCTCTGGTGCTCTGGTGCTCAGCCGTCGTCGTCAGGTCCGCGCCGACCTGGTCGCCGAGCCGTGAAAGAGGCGAGCGGGCGGGCATAACGCCCGACGGCCGCACGTACCCCGTGGGACAGCCGACTGATGCCCGGCCCCCCGTGTGTCTGGCGGTGCATGCCCAGCCGGGGAACGGCGATGACCGAGCACTGGGCGTGACGAACCGCGCGGGAGACGACTGAGCCGCGCAGCAAGCCGGTCATACCGTGACCATGGGAGCCCACGATGAGGGCGAGCGCGTGTACGGACTCCTCGGCCAGTACCGCCACCGGGTGACCGCGCAGCACCGCGTGGTGCACTTCCACATCCGGGTATGTGATGCGCCAGCCCGCCACCATGTCCGAGAGCAGTCGGCGGCATTCGCGGACGGCAGCCCCTTCGTCCAGGACGCCGAGGAGCGGAGGACGCCATACGTACAGCAGCCGCAGCGCCGCACCGCGCCGGGCGGCTTCCTCGAAGGCGTGGATGACGGCGGCCGCAGAATGACGACGGCCGTCCCAACCGACGTTCACCCCCACGACGAAGAACGGTGGCCGTCGACCGATGAACTCGCGATCGCGCACCACCACCACCGGACAGCTGGCGTGCGCTACGACCGGCAGTGCGACTGAGCCCGCGCCGAACGGTCCCTCTCGCCTGCGCAGCCGCCGCGAACCGAGCACTATGGCCGCAGCCGTGCGGGCCTGTTGACGCAGAACCGGCACAGGCGCCCCTGCGGTGAGCAGCGTGGAGACCTCCACCTGAGAGTGACGATGCCGCACGAAGGCGACAGCCTCACGGAGGGTCCGCTCCGCAGCACTGAGCGGGTCATCGGTCTGCTGGATTCCAGGAAGACGCGTGGGCCCGGGCGTGCGTCGGTGAGCAGGTTCCCTCTTGGCGGAGACCAGGCGCAGAGGAAGGTGGCGCCGCTGTGCGTCGTCGGCTGCCCACGCCAAAGCCACCCGGCAGGTCGGATCGGCATCGATGCCGACCACGATGAATGGGTGTACCGGAGCTGTCATCGGCTCCTCCGTGGTCGCCTCGACACCGGATCCGACCACTGCGTCTGTGTCCGCGCAGGGACGCGGGCCCTTGCTGCCGAGTGGCCGTTCGGTGTACCACCACGACGGTGGCGAGAACCGCCAGGACGAGGGCGACGATGGTGCGGGTCGGCGGCACCGATGATGCCCCGCGCCGCACAACCTCGGTCGGACGCAGACACAGGTGTCTCCCGCCTCTCGGTGGGCGGGGACGTACGCCCGGGAGATCAGGCGTGGGGGACTACGGCCACCGGGCAGGCCGCGTGGTGCAGCACCGCGTGGTTGACCGGTCCGAGCTGCATGCCGACGTGCCCCTTCCTGCGCCGGGCGCCGACCACCAGGAGATCCGCCGTGCGGGAGGCGGCCAGGAGCGCCGTGCGCGCACGGCCTTCGCCGATCTCGCGGCGCACCGTGATCTCGGGATGGGTACCCGCTACGGTCCGCAAGGCATCGTCGACCTGTGCCTGGGCGCGCTGCTGATGTTCGTCGTGCACCATCACGGGGATGTCGGGGGCCTCCCTGGCCGGGCAGCGCCAGGCGTGGACGACGGTGAGGGACGCGTTGAGTGCTTGTGCTTCGCGGAAGGCGAAGTCCGCTGCGGCGCCTGCCTCTTGGGGGTCGTCGATGCCGAGGACGATGGTGCGAAGGCCGCTCTTGGGCCTCTCTCCGTGGCCGCGCACGACGATCACCGGCGACGTGGCGTGCGCGGCGACGGACAGACTGACGGAACCGAGCAGCACCTCGGCGAGTTCGCCGCGTCCCCGGCTGCCGACGACGACCGCGCCCGCGTCGGAACTGAGTCGTACGAGCGCGAGGGCCGGATCCTCGGGGAGGATCTCACTGGTCACCTTCACCGAGGCCCGGCGCCGCAGGGCGCGCTCGATCGCGGATGCCGCGATGTGGTCCGAAAGGACTTTCACGGAGGGCTGGTTGATATCGAAGGATGGTTCGTGCCCCTCGTACCACTCCCACCTCGACGCATGGACGACACGCAGCGGCACACCGTGAGCCGCGGCCTCGTCCACCGCCCAGTCCAGTGCACCCAGGCTCTGATCCGAGCCGTCGACCCCGACGATCAGGGGCTTGTCCACGGTGCCACCACCCTCCAGCGTGCCCCCGGCGGGGACTCTGCTTCGGACGGTTCCACCGAGCGAGAGGGCCCGGGAGGGGCGAACCGGCCCCAGTAGGGGACATTCGGCCCCTGGCGAGCCAGCCGCGGCATTCGCACAGTGGCAGCACGCACGACCCTGCGGAAGGAGGCGCGATGCCCGCGCGGACGCACATCGCGGTGATCGGCGTCGGCAACGAGTTCCGGCGTGACGACGGCGTGGGCTGGGCCGTGATCGCCCGGCTCCGTGAGCGGACCGGCGACCGGCCCCTGCCCACGGGCACGACGCTGGCCACCTGCGACGGTGACCCCGCTCGCCTGATCGGCCTGTGGGAGGAAGCGGATCTCGCGGTGGTCGTCGACGCCGCACACGCGCATCCCGCACACCCCGGAACCGTCCACCGGATGGCCCTCGACGCCGACGGCCTCGAGCGGCCTCGGACCACCAGCTCGCACGGGCTCGGGCTCGGCGAAGCCGTCTCACCGTCGGGCTCGTCACCCTGCTGGCCCTCGCCTGCCTCGTCGTCGGGATCACCACCGCCCTCGCCCTGCGAGGCTTCCTGATCGGGCGCCTGGACGAGCAGCTCACCGCGTCCGGCGGCCGGTTCGCGGCCAGCCTGGAACACGAGACCACCCCCGACGCCGACAACCGCCCGGACACCCGAGGCCAGGCCGAATCGACCTTCGGCGCCCGCCTCCTGGACGACACCGTCACCCAGGCCGCCGTCGTCGACGACGCCACCGACCGCCCCCTCCAACTCACCCCCGAAGACCGTCACACCCTGGCGGGGATCCCCGTGGACGGAAACGGGCACAGCATCCGCCTCTCCACATCCGCGGGCAGGTATCGAGTCATGGCTGTCCCGGGCGACGACCAGGACACCCTGATCACGGGCCTGCCCCTGCACCCGGTGGAAGAGACCGTCCACCGCCTCGAAGCGGTCGAAGCGGTGCTGTTCGGTGCGGCCCTCGTGGCCACCGGCATCGCGGGGGCCCTGTGGGTGCGGATCTCCCTGCGCCCGCTCCAGAAGGTCACCGCCCGTGCGGCGGAGGTCGCCCGGCTGCCGCTCGCCAGCGGCGAGATCACCATGCCCGGCCCCCTCTCCGACACCGACCCGCGCACCGAGGTCGGCCGGGTCGGTACCGCCCTCAACCACATGCTCGGCCACGTCGAAGACGCCCTCACCCGGCGCCAGGACAGCGAGGAGCGCCTTCGGCACTTTGCCGCCGACGCAAGCCACGAACTGCGTACCCCCGTGGCCAACATCCGCGGCCACGCCGAACTCGCCCTGCGCCACCGCGGACCCGTGCCCACCGAAGTCCGCCACGCCCTGGAACGCATCGGCAGCGAATCCCGGCGCATGACCCGCCTCGTCGACGACCTGCTCCTTCTCGCCCGCCTGGACGCCGGACGGCCCCTCGAACACGAACGGGTCGACCTGACCCTGCTGATCCTGAACGCGACGGACGACGCCCGCGCCGCCGGAGCCGGCCACCACTGGCTCCTCGACCTCCCCGAAGAACCGGTCACCGTCACCGGCGACGCCCACCGCCTCCAGCAGGCCATCGGGAACCTCCTCGCCAACGCTCGTACCCACACCCCGCCGGGCACCGATGTGGCCGTCACCCTCACCACGGAACACACCACCGTCCGCGTGGACGTGAGTGACAACGGTCCCGGCATCCCCGAGGAACTCCAACCCGAAGTCTTCGGCCGGTTCGTCCGCGCCGACCACGCCCGCTCTCGCAGCACCGGAAGCACCGGGCTGGGCCTCGCCATCGTCCACGCCGTCATCACCGCCCACGGCGGAACCGCTGCGGTGACCAGCCGCCCCGGACGCACCACCTTCCGTCTCATGCTCCCCGGGTGATCCGTCAGTTGTGCGGAACGATCGCGACCGGGCCCTTGGCGTGCTGGATCACCGAGTGCGTGGTCGGTCCGACCCGCCACCCGACGTGTACGAATATTGGCCATGGATCCACTGTCCGTACGAGCGAGGCCCCGTCCGGCCGCTCAGCTACTACGGTGGGACTGAGGAGCGCGATGCGCTGCACCTTGTCTGCATCAGCTGGAGGTAGCTATGAGCGGAGAAGGACGCAACGGCTCCGAGCCGCATCTGCCCAAGCTACGCCTTGACGAGTTGCTCGATGAGCTGCAGTCGCGGATCGATGCGGCGCGCGGCACGCAGGACCGGGTGCACAACCTGCTGGAGGCGGTGCTGTCAGTCGGGCGGGAGCTGGATCTGCCGCACGTGCTGCGGCGCATCGTCGAAGCTGCCGTGGTGCTGGTGGACGCCGAGTACGGGGCGTTGGGCGTGATCGGGGACGACAGTCGGCTGTCGGAGTTCCTGACGGTGGGGATCGATGAGGAGCGCAGCGCGGAGATCGGCGACCTGCCGAGTGGCCACGGCATCCTCGGCGAGCTGATCCGGCACCCCGAGCCGCTGCGGGTGCCGGAACTGTCGGAGCACCCCTCCTCGTACGGTTTTCCGGCCCGCCATCCGCCGATGCACTCCTTCCTGGGAGTGCCCATCCGGGTGCGGGACCGGGTGTTCGGCAATATCTACCTCACCGAGAAGCGCGGCGCCGCGGAGTTCGGCGCCGAGGACGAGGCAGTACTGTCCACGCTCGCCGTTGCTGCCGGGGTAGCCATTGAGAACGCGCGGCTGTACGAGGAGACCCGGCTGCGGGAGCGGTGGATGCGGGCCAGTGCGCAGGTCACGAGCACGTTGCTGTCAGGCGCTCCCAGTGCCGAGGTTCTGGAGCTGATCGTCGAGCAGGCCAGAGAGATCGGCTCGGCCGATGTGGGGATGATCGCGGAGTACGTGTTGGGGGCGGACGAGCTACGGCCGCTGGTCGCGGTCGGGGAGGACGCGGAGCGGCGCAGCGGGCTGGTTCTCTCCGCTCAGGAGGGGTTCGTCGGCGCGGTGCTCACCACGGCGGAGCCGGTGGTGAGCACCGACATAGAGCACGACGCCCGCACCGGAGAGCGGGATTCGAAGTGGGCTGGGCTCGGGCCGGTCGTCGCAGTGCCGCTGGGGGCGGGAGGCAAGGCCCGTGGGGTGTTGCTGTTGGGGCGTCTGGCGGGCCGTACGCCGTTCACCGACGCCGCCACCGGGCCGCTGCTCG
This sequence comes from Streptomyces sp. NPDC031274, assembly GCF_055570235.1. Taxonomy (NCBI): domain Bacteria; kingdom Bacillati; phylum Actinomycetota; class Actinomycetes; order Kitasatosporales; family Streptomycetaceae; genus Streptomyces; species Streptomyces sp. NPDC031274. The sequence continues at coordinate 12,295 of NZ_JBVIHP010000037.1, forward strand.
GTTTCGCGGGCCAGGCGGCGCTGGCACTGGAGCTGGCTGAGCGGCGCCGGGACGCGGAGCAGATCACGCTGCTCCAGGACCGCGACCGGATCGCACGCGATCTGCACGATCTGGCGATCCAGCGGCTCTTCGCGGCCGGTATGACCCTGCAGAGCACCCAGCGCTTCGTGGACCACCCCGAGGCCACCGAACGGCTGTCGCGGACCGTCGACGACCTCGACGACACCATCAAGATCATTCGGTCCACCATTTTCGGGCTGCGCTCGCATGGGGGAGGGGGCAAGGAGGACAGCGGCCTGCGAGGCAGGGTGTCCGCACTGGTGCAGGCCTCCGCCTCCTCGTTCGGCTTCGCTCCCGCGCTGCGGATCGAGGGCCTTGTCGACACGGACGTCCCCGGCGAAGTCGCGGATCATGCGCTCGCGGTGCTCGGCGAGGCGCTCAGCAACGCGGCCCGGCACTCGAGGGCACGGTCTGTGGACATCCATCTGCGGTGTGCTGAAGGGGAGTTGACGCTGAGTGTGGCGGACGACGGGTGCGGGCTGCCTGATGGGGTGGAACGCAGCGGGCTGAAGAACCTGGAGGACCGGGCCCGCGCACTGGGGGGTGTGATGAGGCTCGGTGAGCGGCCGGGGGGCGGCGGAACCTGTCTCGTGTGGCGCGTGCCAACAGGTTCAGGGAACTGAAGGCGCGCCGTCAGCGAGTACCTGTCGAGCCGCGCGACGCGGGGAGGGAGGCCCCTGCGGGCCGTACCCCAGGCGGACCACCATCTGAGCGTGTCCGTGCCAGTCGCTGGGCAGCGGCATGATCTGTTCCCGCAGGTCGGGCCATTCCAATGCCTGATGAAGGAGCGACGCCCGCAGGCCGTGGGCGGTGGCTACGAGCAGTACGCGCTCGAGAGCCTGGCCGGCCCGCAGCCAGTCGGCCCGGCGGTCGTGGCCGGTGGACAGTACAGCGATCGTCGGCCGTTTCTCGAAGGGCCGGGCAGACAGGACGGACGTATGCCGGTGGGCGCCGAAGTCCCGCATCGGGAGCAGTTCTCGGACGTCCTGATGTCCCCATGCCTCCGGCGGCATCCCAAGGTCCGTGAGGCCCGGTTCACGCACCCAGCGGCGACTTTCCGATGCCCTGTCGGGATCGGCGCTGTTGCGGTGCTCGGCCTCGCCTGTGATCTGCAGCAGACGGTCGGTTTCGCCTGTCGCGGGGCGGCTCAGAAGCGCGCCTTCGACGTGGGCGGCCTCCGAGAGTTCGGCGCGCACGCTCTCGGGCAGCGGTCGGCCCGAGAAGGGGAACCGGCTGCTGTGCCGACGCCACAGGGCTTCGTACAGGCGCGTGTTCAGGGAATTCCTGGCTCCGCCGCCGAGCCGTACGGTCGCCAGCAGGTCGGGCTCATCGGGCTTGGGCAGCACGCGAGGCACCGGTTCCCAGCCGAATCGCGCCACCGCCACCCGCAGGTTGAAGAGTGCGCAACCGGCGGAGAGGTGCAGGGCGCGCCCGGTCGGGTCGGTGTGCCGCAGGCCGCGGTCCGCGGCGGCGCGGATCTCCAGCGTGAGGGTGTCCGGGTCGAGCCGGAAGCGCCAGGGCTGGGTGTTGTGGATCGAGGGGGCGGCCACAGCGGCGGAGACGAGCGTCTCCAGGGTCGGAACATCGAGAGTCGGAGACTTCATCGCGAACCCCTCCCCGCCCGGCGCCGAGGGGGCGCGGGCTTTTCGGTAACCGCTCCCATCGTGCGGTTGGCGAGGGCGATGGAAGGAGGGGCCGGACGGCCTCCTCCGGCGCCGGACGGCCCGGATGTACGTCACCGTGCGGGCGGCCGTTCACCGGACCCTGGATGGTCGAGTTGGGACGCGAGAACCGCCGCCTGGACCCGACGGTGGACGCCCAGTTTGGCCAGCAGCCGAGAGATGTGGTTCTTGACGGTCTTCTCGGACAGGTAGAGCTTCTTGCCGATCTCGCGGTTGGTGAGCCCCTCTCCGATGAGCTCGAGGATGTCCCGCTCACGCGGCGAAAGGCTTGCCAGCTCGGGGGCGATCGCCGGGGTCTCGGCCGGAACCGCACGCAGAGAGCGCATCAGCCGCGCGGTCGTGGCGGGGTCGAGCATGGACTGGCCCGAGGCGACGGTACGTACGGCCGAGACCAGGTCGGTTCCCTTGATCTGCTTGAGGACGTAACCCGCGGCTCCTGCCATGATCGCGTCGAGCAGGGCGTCCTCGTCGTCGAAGGACGTCAGCATCAACACGGCCAGCTCTGGCATTTGGCTCCGCAGCTCGCGGCAGACGGTGATCCCGTCTCCGTCGGGCAGACGTACGTCGAGAATGGCGACGTCCGGGCGGAGGGCGGGGCCGCGTACCAGCGCGTGCTCGACGTTCTCGGCATCGCCGACCACCGAGATGTCCAGTTCGGAGTCCAGGAGGTCGGCCAGGCCGCGCCGTACGACCTCGTGGTCGTCCAGGAGGAAGACGCGGATCGGGTTCTGCTCCGTGAAAGTGCGTGCCTCGGTCATGACGACCTCTTGTTCCCCGTTGGTTGACAGGTTGCGGGCTGTCCGTGAGGACGACCATCAATCACCTGGCCTGGATGCACTAGGGCCGACTGGCCCCACTCGTACCCACAATGCGCCCTGTCCGGCCCACTGGCCACGGGCCAGTGGCCCATCCCGGAACCGGGCCCTCGGTGGCACCGCCCTTGTACGGGTCGACTGTTCACGGTGCTTGCGGTGCTCGTGCTCGTCGTGCCCGTCAGCCGGACGGAGGCGGCGGCACGTCTCGACGAACAAGCTTCGCCTCCTACGTGACAGCCGTTTCCTCCGAAGAGCTGCCGTTCCCCTCCAACTCGAACTCCACGTCCACAACGCCCTCGACGGCTCGGACCAGGCGCGCGCCCACGGGGACCAAGGACGTGTCCCGGACATGCCCTCCGAGCGTCACGACTCCCTCCTCGACCGTCACCCGGACACTCGAGGCCGGCTGAGGGAAGAGATACGACACGACTTCCCTGCGTACCTCCTCGGCGATCTCCTCGTCTTTTCGGAGGAACACCTTCAGCAGATCTGCGCGGCTGACGATGCCCTCCAGCATGCCCAGGCCGTTGACGACCGGAAGGCGTTTGACCTTGGCGTGTGCCAGCGTCCGTGCGGCCTGGGCGAGCGTCGCGTTCGGATGGACGGTGAGAGCGGGGGAGGTCATCAGCTCTTCCGCGGTCAAGGCGCCGGCCTTGGCGAGGTCGCTCAGGCGCCGCAGTTGCGTGGAGCGGTCGGGGTCGCCGTCGCGGAACTCTTCCTTGGGCAGGAGATCGGCCTCGGAGACGACACCGACGACGCGGCCCTCGCCCTCCAGCACCGGCAGGGCGCTGACCTTCCACTCCTGCATCAGCTGAACGATCTCCTTGAAGCGCGCCTCGCGGCCGATGGCGGCGACCGTGTGGCTCATGACATCACTCACGATGTGCGGTGTGCCGTGCATGGTCACTCCTTGATCGCGTCGGATTGCAGGTGTGGTCACAGGGCGCTTCCGCTGCCGTATGGGGCGTAGAGATCGAGCAGCCGGGTACGGGACGAGCGCAGCCGACGGGCGAGGATGTCGCCCACCCACTGGGTGACGGCGTGGCCCAGGGCGGGGTCCTCCTGGCACATGGCCCGAACAGCCACGGCGTCGAATTCGTACGCCCGGACAGGCGCCGTGGTCTCGGCCCCCAGATGCCAGGTGTGCGGTGCGAACAGCCAGGACCAGCCGACGAGTTCGTTGTGGCCGAGGGTCTCGATGACGGCCGGCCGGCGGCCGGGCACGTGGATGTCGAGGCTGACCGTGCCGGTGCGGATGATCCAGAACCGGTCGGCGCGTCCGCCTTCCTCGAAGAGACGGATCCCTTGCGGCAATGACACCTCGCGGGCGATGCGCATCAGCCGCTGCTGGTGCTCGGCGGGCAGTGCCCGCAGCATGTTGTGAGTGGTCGAAGAGTTCATGACGGCCCTCCAGAGCGGGCGTACTGACCTGCCACGTTCAGCATGTGCCCGTGCTGCGGGCGCAGGCCATGGGCCACCCGGCCCGTCGGCTGTGCCACCCGGTCCCGCGCGAGAGCCGTTCAGCAGCCTGTGGCATCGCCTGCCGAAACGACGAGGAGCGCCCAAGGCCGTCGTGGGCCGGTCGTTGGCGGGTGCGGCCCGAACGGCCCCTTCGCTGACCCTCCGCCCTGCGGAAGGGTGGTGAGCAGGCAAGGCGTGGCAGCCTCCGGCGACGCATTCCGGAGGTGCGGGCTTTGCGCCTCAACCAAGAGCAGGTGATCGGCATGATGTGGGATGACGGCGGCTTGGGCTGGGGCGGCTGGTTCTTCATGGCCCTCTTCATGGTGATGTTCTGGGCGCTGGTGATCGCCGGGATCGGCGCGCTGGTCCGCTACATCGTGGGCGGTCATCACGGCCACCAAGGCGGCACGCCTGCCCCTTCCGGTGAGCCCGGGTGGGAAAGCAGGCGAGCGGAGGACCTGCTCGCCGAACGGTTCGCCCGCGGGGAGATCGACGAGGACGAGTACAAACGGCGCCTCGTACTGCTGCGGGAGCTCCGGTGAGCGCGAACCGCCCGCGCGGGATCTGGCTGGTTGCAGGGGCAGCCGCCGCACTCAGCCTGGGTGAGGCGTCGCGCAGCTGCGGTGCCGGGACCGGGAACGGCATCACGCCCGGCGCGATGGCCTGGACCACGCTGACGCTGCAGCCCGGCCGCTACGAACTGGTCTGCAACGTGCGCGGCCACTACATGGCAGGCATGTACACGGAGTTGGACGTCACACGCTGACCACGGTGCGCCTGTCCGGCAGGCATCACGGAGCCTTCCTGTGAGCGGCAGTCAGGCGGCTTGTCCGTAACCGTCCGAGGCGTGCGGGTCATCGCCGCGCAGGGGGCTGAAGCCGACGTGTCCAAACCGCGGCGTCCGCTTCCCCCGCGCACTCGGTGATCCGCGCGCACGCGCTGACGGCCTACTGAGTACGGCTCCACTCCCGGTACGCGGCCAGAGCCGTCGGCAGGGTGGGGAAGATCAGGTCGGGGCCCACGGTCTCCTTGAGGCCGTACGCCTCCAGGTCGTCCAAGAGATCCTGCTTGACCCGGGCGAGGGCGAAGACCACCCCTCGCCGGGTCAGTTCGCGGCGCAGGGCATCGACCGCGTCCAGGGCGGTGATGTCCACCTCGACGTTGGCCTCGGTGTTGAGGACGAACCAACGGACCGGGCCGGTACGTTCGTCGACGGCGGCCAGGGCACGGCGGTGGAAGTCCTCCGCGTTGGCGAAGAAGAGCGGTGAGTCGTAGCGGTAGACCAACAGGCCCGGGACCGTACGGGCTTGGGGGTAGTCGTCGACATCGTGCATGCCGGCCATACCCGGGACGAGACCCTCGATCGCGTCGTGCGGACGGGAGACCCGGGTCAGCAGCTCCGCGACGGACAGGCCGATGGCGACCAGCACGCCGTACAGGATGTCCAGAGCAAGCACGCCGGTCAGACAGCCGACTGCCAGCAGGAGCTCCCGGCGGCGGAATCCCGCCAGGCGCCGGAAGCCCGCAAGGTCGATCATGCGAAGGGCGGCGTACACGACGAGAGCCCCCAGGGCGGCTGCCGGAGTGCGGGACAGAAGCGGGCTGAGGAAGAGCAGGACGGAGAGGACCGCCGCGCCGGCGATCAGCGAGTACGCCTGGGTGCGGGCGCCCGTGGAGAACGCGAGCGCCGTGCGGCTGGCACTGCTGCTCACGGGGAAGCCGTGCACGACGCTCGCGCCGAGGTTGGCCGCGCCCAGGGCCAGGAACTCCTGATTGGCGTCCAGGCCTGGGCCCTGCTCGGCACGGCCGTGGAAGGCCCGCGCGGTGAGGATGACGTCGGTGTAGCCGACCAGGAGCACACCGAGGGCGGGCAGCAACAGGTGCGGCAGCTCGGTGAAGTCCGGCACGGCCAAGCCGGGCAGCCCCGACGGGACCTCACCGATCACCTTGATGCCGTGCCGGTCGTCGAGGTCGAGAACGACCACGGCCGCCGTGCCGAGCACCATGGCCAGCAGCGGACCGGGCACCGCGGGGGCGCATCGCGCCACCGCGAGCAGGAACGCGAGTACGGAGGAGCCCAACACCAGCGTGGCCACATGGGTTTGTGTCAGATGCGTTGAGAAGGACCAGAGCTGAGGGAAGAAGGCGGAGGCCGTCGTGCGCACCCCGGTGAGCTTGGGCAGCTGATCCGCCATCATGATCAGTGCCACGCCCGCCAGATAGCCGATCAGCACCGGCCGGGAGAACAAGTCCGCGACGAACCCCAGCCGCACCGCCCACGCGACGAGGCACAGCACCCCGACGGTCATGGCGAGGGCGGCCGACAGCGCGGCGTAGCGGGCGGGGTCCCCGGCGGCGAGTGGACCAACGACGGTGGCCGTCATGAGCGCGGTCGTCGACTCGGGGCCCACCGACAGCAGGCGTGAAGAGCCGAGCACGGCGTACAGGGCGAGCGCGGGCAGGATCGCCCACAGCCCTGCGACCGGCGGCAGTCCGGCCACGTCCGCGTACGCCATGACCTGGGGGACGAGGTACGCGGCCACCGTCACCCCCGCCAACAGGTCGCCCTTCAGCCACGAGCGCCGGTAGCGGCAGAGGAGGCCGAGCCCGGGCGCCGCACGGCGCCACCTCGGAATGCGCTCGCCCGAGCTGGGGGACATGAGTCTCCTTCTGCCGCGTCAGCTCAGGTTCCCCCGGCGGGAGGACGACCGCGAGACGTTGGCCTGACCGAAGATGGCCCGAGGTCGTCGCGACGATGTTCCGCCGGAGCCGACAGGCCTGTCCGAAAGGCCAACAGGCCTGTCCGAAAGGGCCGTTCAGCCCCACCGTCACGGACCATCGGCACCCGCCTGTCAACGTCTCGTGCGACCAGAGTGACCGGTGTCGGACACCGTTCAGACCGTTCCCGAAGGGACCACCACCATGGCCACACACGAGCACGCTCACCGGAGCCCGGGGCTCCACCTGCTGTCGTTCCGCGCGAACCGGACTGACTCCGCCTCGGAGTCCGCCGCATCGGCCCGCACCGACACGCACACCGCGCGGGATCACGCCTTCGCATCCCTGCGTCTGCTCACCGGGTTCGTCTTCTTGTGGGCCTTCCTCGACAAGACCTTCGGGTTCGGTTACGCAACCCCGTCCGGCAAGGGCTGGATCGACGGCGGTTCGCCGACCATGGGATTCCTCAGCGGTGTGGCTGCCGGACCGATGGAGTCGACCTTCCACTCCTGGGCCGGTGACACCTGGGCGGACTGGCTGTTCATGGCCGGATTGCTCGGGGTCGGACTGGCCCTCGTCGGCGGGTTCGCTCTCCGGCTCGCGGCCGTCGCGGGCACCGCGATGATGGCGCTGATGTGGCTCGCCGAGTGGCCGCCCGCCAAGCATCTCTCCGACGGGTCGCCGAGTATGTCGCCCAACCCGTTCGTCGACTACCACCTGATCTACGCGGTCGTCCTGATCGCCCTCGCGCTGGCCTCCGCGGGCGACACCCTGGGCGGCGGGAAGCTCTGGGCCAGGCTTCCGTTCGTCCGCACCAACAGGTGGCTTCGCTGACCTGGTGGGGGAGGAGGGCGCGGCGGGCCCGTCCACCAGGCCCGCGGCGTCCGCCCGTCTTAGGGCCGAACGGCCCCAGCCAAGTACACGTGGCCCCTGCACGACAACTCCGTAGGACATGACGCTGGAGTCGGACAGACGATTCCAGGAGGTGGAGACCATGCCCCGCACCATCATCGTGGGCCTCGACGGGTCACCCGAGAGCCGGGCGGCAGCCGAATGGGCGGCCCGTGAGGCCAAACTGCGCGGACTGCCGCTGAAGCTGGTGCACGTCTGGGAGCCCCTGCCCGATCCGATGGCGCAGGCACCGCTCCTCGGCGCCGAGACGCAGCAGCACTGGAGCGAGCGGATTCCGCGCGAGTCCGCCGAGGGAATGCGGCTGCGGCACCCCGGTGTCGAGATCACCGCCGAGCAGCTCTCCGGGCGGCCCGCAGATCTGCTGTCCGGAGTGGCGAAAGACGCCGCGGTGCTCGCCCTGGGCCGACGCGGAATGAGCGGGGTCGGCGGGTTTCTGGTGGGATCGGTCGGCCAGGCCGTCGTCGCGCGCGCTGAGCGGCCGGTGGTGTTGGTCCGCGCCGAGGAACAGGCCGCGGACGAACACCTGATGGACCCGGCGGGTGTTCCGTCGGCCGCGACCCCGTACCGGCCCGTGGTTCTGGGCCTGGACACCGATGACCCGGACCCCTCTCTCGTCGAGTTCGCCTTCGAGGCGGCCGAACGCCGCGCCACCACTCTCAGGGTCGTCCACGGCTGGAATCCGCCGCCCTACTACGCCTACGGCGTCGCCGCCGACGCGGACTTCCACAGTGAGCTGTCCCGGCTGGAGACCATCGTGCTGAGGGACATCGTGCGCCCGTGGCGGCAGAAGTTCCCCTCCGTCGAGGTCATCGAGGACTGCCGTTACGGATCAGCCGCCAACCACCTGGTCGCCGCCTCCCGCGGGGCCTGCCTGGTCGTGGTGGGCCGTCGCATCCGGCGCAGTCCTCTCGGCGTCCACATCGGTCCGATCACGCACGCTGTCCTGCACCACGCCACCGCCCCCGTCGCCGTCGTCGCGCATGGCTGACGTGCCCCGAGGGGAAGACGAGATGAAGTCAGCGATGGAACTGCCCCTGGTAGTGGGCGTCGATGGATCAGAGACCAGTCTGCGCGCCGTCGACTGGGCTGTCGGTGAAGCCGCGCTGCGCGGGGTGCCTCTCCGGCTCGTGTACGCCTCGCTGTGGGAACGCTATGAGGGGGCCGCTCTCGCCGACGCGTTCGGCGTGACCTCGGAACAGGTGCAGGCCGACACCATCGTCGATGCCGCGGCGGAACGTGCACACCGCCGTGAGGCGGACGTGAAGATCTCCACCGCGGTGCTGTGCGAAGAACCGGTGACCGCGCTGCTCAGCGAAGGACGTAACGCGTGCGCGCTGGTCCTGGGGTCCCGCGGCCGCAGCGGCATCGCCGAGCTGGTACTGGGCTCGGTGTGCCTCGCAGCCGCCGCCCGTGCCGACTGCCCGGTGATCGTGCTGCGCGGCAGTCACGACAATCAGGCGAAGCCCGCGGCGCGCGGACGCGTGGTGGTGGGAGTCGGCGAAGAGCCGGAGAGCGCGGCCTCCGTGCGCTTCGCCATCCAGGAGGCGGCGCACCGCGGGGTGCCCCTGGAGGCGGTACGTGCCTGGCGCTGGCCCGCTCACGAGACCATCGACCATCCCCTCCTGGTGGGCGATCCTGCCCGGCTGCACGAGGAGCGAGCCGCGTCGACCCTGGAGGCGGCGCTGCTGGACGTCCCGGCAGAGGTGGAACTGCACCGGCGCACCGTCGAAGGCCCCGCCCACAAGGCGCTCCTGGCCGCCTCGGCCGACGCCGATCTGCTCGTCGTCGGCGCCCGACGACGGCACGGGCGCCACGGACTCCAGCTGGGCCGGGTCGCGCATGCGGTCCTGAACCACTCCGCCTGTCCGGTCGCCGTCGTACCGCACTTGGCATGAGGGCAGTGACCGGCTCAGAGGCTCGCCGCGTGGTCGGGGACGAACGTCTGCAGATCACGTGGCGGGCGTACGTAGCCGGTCGACGGCGGCCGGGGCGGAAGCTTCAGCACCGGCGGGAGCACCTCACGGTACGGAAGGGAGTCGAGCAGGTGAGCGATCATGTTCAAGCGGGCCCGGCGCTTGTCGTCGCTCTCGACGACGAACCACGGTGCCTGCGAGATGTCGGTGTGCACCAGCATCTCGTCCTTCGCCCGGGAGTACGCCTCCCAGCGTGTGATCGACTCCAGGTCCATCGGCGACAGCTTCCAGCGTCGGGTCGGATCCTTCAGCCGCCGCCGGAACCGTTCCTGCTGCACCGCGTCACTCACCGAGAACCAGTACTTGCGCAGCAGAATGCCCTCCTCCACCAGCATCCGTTCGAAGATCGGGCACTGGCGCAGGAACAGTTGGTACTCCTCTTTGCTGCAGAAGCCCATGACGTGTTCCACACCGGCCCGGTTGTACCAGGACCGGTCGAACAGCACGATCTCCCCGGCTGCCGGCAGATGCTCGACGTACCGCTGGAAGTACCACTGCGTACGCTCACGCTCCGTCGGTGTGGGCAGCGCCACGGTGCGCGCGACGCGCGGGTTCAGATGCTCCGAGACCCGCTTGATCGTGCCGCCCTTGCCCGCCGCGTCCCGCCCCTCGAACACCACGACAAGCCGGGCGCCCTCGGCCCGCGCCCACTCCTGGACCTTCACCAGTTCCGTCTGCAGACGCAGCAACTCCCGCTCGTACGCCGCACGCGGCAACCTCGCCGACTTCTTCCCGGCCATGCCGCCCCCTCCGCTCGATGACGCGCCTCGATGACCTACGGAGTCACCATGACCAAGCACGAACACCAGGACAGCACGGTACTGACGGATAAGGAACTGCGCGCCCTGGACGCCCACTGGCGAGCCGCCAACTACCTTGCCGTGGGCCAGATCTACCTCCTGGCCAACCCTTTGCTGACCGAACGCCTGACGCCCGAGCACATCAAGCCGCGACTGCTCGGCCACTGGGGCACCTCGCCCGGCCTCAACCTCGTGTACACCCACCTCAACCGGGTGATCAAAGCGCGGGGTCTGGACGCTCTGTGCGTGTGGGGGCCGGGCCACGGCGGGCCGGCCGTGCTCGCCAACTCCTGGCTGGAGGGCAGCTACAGCGAGACCTACCCCGATATCCCGCGCGACGCCGGCGGTATGGATCAACTCTTCCGGCAGTTCTCGTTCCCGGGTGGAGTGCCCAGCCACGTCGCGCCGGAGACACCGGGCTCGATCCACGAGGGCGGCGAACTGGGATACTCGCTCGCTCATGCCTACGGTGCCGCCTTCGACAACCCGAACTTGCTCGTCACCTGTGTGATCGGCGACGGAGAGGCGGAGACCGGACCACTCGCCGCGTCCTGGCACTCCAACAAGTTCCTCGACCCGGTGCACGACGGTGCGGTCCTGCCGATCCTCCACCTCAACGGCTACAAGATCGCCAACCCGACGGTGCTCTCCCGGCTCCCGGAGCCCGAACTAGACGCGCTGCTGCGCGGCTACGGCCACGAGCCCATCCACGTCACCAGCGACGACCCGCACGAAATCCACCGCGCCATGGCCGAAGCCTTCGACCAGGCCCTGGACCGCATCACGTTGATGCAGTCCACAGCCCGCGAAGAAGGCGTGGCCGAACGGGTGCACTGGCCCGTCATCGTGCTGCGCACCCCCAAGGGCTGGACCGGGCCCGCCGAGGTCGACGGAGTCCAGGTCGAGGGCACCTGGCGCGCCCACCAGGTCCCCCTGTCAGGCGTACGCGAAAACCCGGAGCACCTGCGGCAGTTGGAGACATGGCTGCGCTCGTACCGCCCCGAGGAGCTCTTCGACGCCGAAGGACGGCCTACCGCCGATGTCCTGGCCTGCATCCCCGAGGGCGCCCGCCGGCTCGGAGCCACCCCGCACGCCAACGGCGGCCTGCTCGTACGCAAACTGCCCGTCCCGCCCCTCGACCGCTTCGCCGTCCCCGTGGACAAGCCCGGCGCCACCCAGCACGAACCCACCCGGGTTCTGGGCGACCTCATCGAGCAGGTCATGAAGGACACATCGGAACGCCGCGACTTCCGTCTCGTAGGGCCCGACGAAACGGCCTCCAACCGGCTGGGAGCCGTCTTCAACGTCAGCGGGAAGGCGTGGCAGGCCCAGACCCTCCAGGTGGACGAGCACCTGGACCGGCACGGCCGGGTGCTGGAGATCCTCTCCGAACACACCTGTCAGGGCTGGCTGGAGGGCTACCTGCTCACCGGCAGGCATGGCCTGTTCTCCTGCTACGAGGCGTTCGTCCACATCGTCGACTCGATGGTCAATCAGCACATCAAGTGGCTCAAGACATCACGGGAGTTGCCGTGGCGGGCACCCATCGCGTCCCTCAACTACCTGCTCACCTCGCACGTCTGGCGCCAGGACCACAACGGCTTCTCCCACCAGGACCCCGGCTTCGTCGACCACGTCCTGAACAAGAGCCCCGAGGTCGTCAGGGTCTATCTGCCGCCGGATGCCAACACACTGCTGTCCGTGGCGGACCACGCCCTGCGCAGCCGCGACTACGTCAATGTGATCGTCGCCGGCAAGCAGCCGTGCTTCGACTGGCTCTCCATGGACCAGGCCCGCGCCCACTGCGCCCGCGGCGCCGGAATATGGGACTGGGCGGGCTCCGAGCACGGGGACCGCGAACCGGATGTCGTCCTCGCCTGCGCGGGCGATGTCCCCACCCTGGAGATTCTGGCGGCCTCCGATCTGCTCCGCCGTCATCTGCCGGACCTGGCCGTGCGGGTCGTGAACGTCGTCGACATGACCCGGCTGCTGCCGCGTGAGGAACATCCGCACGGCATGAGCGACTTCGAGTACGACGGACTCTTCACCACCGACAAGCCGGTGATCTTCGCGTACCACGGCTACCCCTGGCTGATCCATCGACTCGCCTACCGTCGCGCCGGACACGCCCACCTCCATGTCCGCGGCTACAAGGAGATGGGCACCACGACCACGCCGTTCGACATGGTCGTCCGCAACGACATGGACCGCTACCGACTGGTCATGGACGTCATCGACCGGGTTCCCGGCCTCTCCGTGCGCGCCGCCGCCGTGCGCCAGCTCATGGCCGACGTCCGGACCCGGCACCACGCCTGGATCAGGGAACACGGCACGGACCTGCCCGAGGTCGCCGACTGGACCTGGACTGCCTGAAACCTCGTACATCACAAAGGAGTTCACCGCCATGACCACACGTGTCGGTATCAACGGCTTCGGCCGCATCGGCCGCACCTACCTGCGCGCGGCACTGAACCGGGCGGAGGCGGTCACCCAGGATGTCGAGGTCGTCGCCATCAACGACATCGCGCCGCCCGCCACCCTGGCCCACCTGCTGGAATTCGACTCGACGTTCGGCCGGATCGGCCGCGAGGTCACTCACGACGACAGTTCCATCACCGTGGACGGTCGGCGTATCAACGTCACCGCCGAACGCGACCCGTCGGCCCTTCGCTGGGCCGATCAAGGTGCCGACATCATCATCGAGTCCACCGGCCGGTTCCGTGACCGCGACTCAGCTGCCCTGCACCTCAAGAGCGGCGCCCACACGGTGCTGCTCTCCGCGCCCGGCAAGAACGCGGATGCGACCATCGTGATGGGCGTCAATGACGACACGTACGACCGGGACAGCGACCGCATCGTGTCGGCGGCCTCCTGCACCACCAACTGTGTGGCACCGATGGTGAAGGTCCTGCACGAGGCGTTCGGCGTCGACCGGGGCGTGATGACCACCATCCACGGCTACACCAACGACCAGGCCCTCCTCGACGGCCCGCACAAGGATCTGCGCCGGGCCCGTTCGGCGGCCCTGAGCATCATCCCGACCAGCACGGGAGCCGCCCGCGCCGTCGGTCTGGTCCTGCCGGAGATGGCGGGCGTCCTGGACGGCATCGCCGTCCGTGTGCCGGTGGAGGACGGCTCGCTCACCGACCTCGCCGTGGTGCTGCGCCGCGAAGCGACGGCCGACGAGGTCAACTCCGCCTTCGCCGAGGCGGCGAACGGCGCGTTGAACGGCATCCTGCGGGTGTCGAAGGCGCCCATCGTCTCCCGCGACGTCATCGGGGACCCGGCGTCCTGCGTCTTCGACCCTGCCCTGACGCAGGCGCACGGCACCCTGGTGAAGGTCTTCGGCTGGTACGACAACGAGTGGGGCTACACCAACCGGCTCCTGGACCTCACCGCGCTGGTGGCCGACCGCTGATGCGCACCCAACAGGACGGCACGGCTGCCGTACCCCGCGCACTGCGCGGTACGGCAGCCGTTGTCTTCGACACCGACGGTGTGATCACGGACTCCGCACGGGTGCACGCCGCCGCGTGGAAGACGGCCTTCGACGCCTCCCCGCTCATGGAAGGCAGGCGTCCCTTCGACGTACAGGACGACTACCTTCGATACGTCGACGGCAAGTCGCGTCTCGACGGAGCACGGGCCTACCTGGAGTCCCAGGGACCGGCCCCGACAGAGGCCGACGTCAAGGCCGTCGCCGCCGACAAGGAGCGGCTGTACACCGACCGGCTGCGCGAGCACGGCATCGACGCCTATCCCGGCACCGTCCGGTTGCTGGGTGTCCTGCGCTCCGCCGGCCTGGCGACAGCCGCTGTCTCGGCCTCCCGGCACGCTCGCGAACTTCTCGAACACGCCGGAGTACGCGACCTCTTCGACACACTCGTGGACGGCTCCGAAGCCTCCCGGCTACAGCTGTCAGGCAAACCTGACCCGGCCCTCTTCCTGGAGGCAGCCCGGCGCCTCGGAGTTCCCGCGGCCCGCGCCGCTGTCGTCGAGGACGCTCTGGCCGGAGTCGAGGCCGGGCGCCGCGGTGGCTTCGGTGTGGTGATCGGCGTGGACCGAACCCGCACGGCAGGTACCCGTGCCGCGCTGCTGAAGCACGGAGCGGACCTGGTGGTCGACGATCTCGCGGAGCTACTGGACTCGGAGGGCTGAGGATGCGCGACTGGACCTGGGAGTACGAGGGATACGACCCGGCGGAGGTGCGTCTGCGCGAGTCCCTGTGCACCCTCGGCAACGGCTACTTCGCGACCCGCGGCGCGGCCCCCGAGTGCGCCGCCGACTCCGTCCACTACCCGGGCACGTACGTGGCGGGCTGCTACAACCGGCTCACCTCGGAGGTCGCCGGGCGCCAGGTCGAGAACGAGGACATGGTCAACCTGCCCAACTGGCTGCCACTGCGGGTCCGCACGGACACAGGAGCCTGGCTCACACCGGACACCCACAAGGTGCTCGACCACCACCTGGCTCTCGACCTGCGCACCGGCACTCTGGAACGCACCGTGCGCTACGAGGACGAGAACGGCCGGCGCCTTGCCGTGCGGCAGCTGAGCCTGACGCACATGGCCGACCCTCATCTGGCCGTTCTGCGCACCGAGTTGACTGCCGAGGGCTGGTCCGGGGAGGTGGAGGTCGAGTCCGCTCTCGATGGAACGGTCGCCAACGAGGGAGTCGAACGCTATCGCTCACTGGCCTCCCAGCACCTCACGCATGTGCACACCGGTACTTCCGCGCCGGACACCGTGTGGCTGCGCTGCCGCACCAGCACGTCGGACATCAGGGTGAGCCTGGCCGCTCGAACGGTCACCGACGCCCCCGCACGCATCACCACAGAGCACGAGGGCGGGCGGGCCTCTCAACTACTTCGCCTTTCACTGTCCGACGGTCTGACCGTGACCGTCGACAAGATCGTCGCCCTGCACACGTCCCGCGATCCGGCGATCAGCGACCCGCTGTACGCGGCCATCGACCGAGTCGGCCGCGCCGCTGACGTCGGGGCCCTGCTCGTCTCTCACCGCGCCGCGTGGCAGGAGCTCTGGCGCAACGCCGAACTGGACGTGCCGAACAGTGCGGGGCCGGTGCTGCGGCTCCACCTCTTCCACCTGCTGCAGACCCTGTCCCCGCACTCCGCCGGGCTCGACGTCGGCGTCCCGGCCCGGGGTCTGCACGGAGAGGCCTACCGCGGCCACGTCTTCTGGGACGAGCTGTTCGTCCTTCCGTACCTCAACCTGCACTTCCCGGAGGTCTCCCGAGCCCTGCTCACCTACCGCCACCGACGCCTTGAGCAGGCGTGCCTCGCAGCCCGCGACGCCGGGCACAGCGGTGCGATGTATCCCTGGCAGAGCGGCAGCGACGGCCGCGAGGAGACCCAGCAGCTCCACCTGAACCCGCGCTCAGGACGTTGGCTGCCCGACCACTCCCGGCTCCAGCACCATGTCGGCTCGGCCATCGCGTACAACGTGTGGCAGTACTGCCAGGCCACCGGCGACACGGAGTTCCTGCACACCAAGGGTGCCGAGATGCTGGCGCAGATCGCCCGCTTCTGGGCCGGCATGTCGACCTACGACAAGACGCTGGGCCGCTACCGCATTCGCGGGGTCGTCGGCCCCGACGAGTACCACGAGAGCTACCCCGACGCCTCCGCTCCCGGCCTCGACGACAACACCTACACCAACGTCACAGCCGCCTGGGTCCTTGCCCGCGCCCTCGACGTACTGCACGATCTGCCCGGACCCCGCCGCCGGGACCTCTTCGAGCGGGCCGGGCTCGCATCAGCTGAGCTCGACAGGTGGGAGGACATCTCCCGGAAGCTGTACGTGCCCTTCCACGCCGGTGTCATCAGCCAGTTCCATGGATACGGCGACCTCGCCGAGCTCGACTGGCAGGTGTACCGGGAGCGATACGGCGACATCCGGCGCCTGGACCGGATCCTGGAGGCCGAGGGCGACACCGTCAACGGCTACCAGGCGTCCAAGCAGGCCGACGTTCTGATGCTGGGGTATCTCTTCGCGCCCGCCGAACTCCAGGGCATGTTCCGGCGGTTGGGATACACCCTCGACGACGCCACCTGGCAACGCACCGTCGACTACTACTTGGCCCGCACCAGTCACGGTTCGACCCTCAGCAGCCTCGTCCACGGTTGGGTGCTTGCCCGGGCCCGGCGCACCCAGGCCTGGGCATTCGTACAGGAGGCGCTGGCAGGGGACATCGCCGACATCCAGGGCGGCACCACGGGCGAGGGCATCCACCTGGGTGCCATGGCGGGCACGCTCGATCTCGTACAGCGGGGCCTGACCGGCCTGGAGACCAGAGGCGGCGCCCTGCGGTTCGACCCCGTCCCGCTGCCGGAGCTGTCCGAGTACGGGTTCTCGATCCGGTATCAGGGCCACTGGGGCGTGCGGCTGCGGCTGCGGTCAGGAGCGTTGCACATCACCGTGCCGGACTCCGATCGCGATCCGATCTCTGTCGCCTTCGCGGACCGCACGGTGTCGGTGGCTCCCGGGGAGTCCTGCGCACTCACCCTGCCGAGCTGACCGCCCCACGACTGGGGCTGCCGGAGCAGGCCGGTCGGCATCGAGCGCCGAGCACCGCCCATAGGGCCGACCGGCCCGATGTCACCCCCGGACAGCCCATGGGATCCCCCTCCCGTCCGCTGGATGCTCGAAGTGTCGAGGCATGGAGGAGATCCGCTATGACGGACGACAGGCTCAGGCGACCCACAGTCCACGCCCTGCTCTCGGACGGCACCACCGTGTGCATCCGTCCGGTGGCGCCGGCCGATCACGATCAGCTGCAGGGGCTCTACGAGGAGATGTCTCCGGACAACCTCAGGCTGCGGTTCTTCGCGGCGAGCCGGCGTTCCGGCGCGCTGGCGGCCGACCGGGCATGTGAGTCACCGCGCCCCGGCTATCGGGCTCTGCTGGCCGAGGCTCAGGGGCTGGTGATGGGCGTGGCCGAGTACGCGACCGGAAAGGACCCGCAGTCGGCCGAGATCTCCATCGCGGTGGCCGACGGGCTGCACCACCGCGGCGTCGGCACGCTCCTGGTCGAGCACCTGGTCTCGGCCGCCCGCGCGGAGGACATCAGCGAGTTCACGGCTGACGCCCTCAGCGAGAACCATGAGGTGCTGCGGCTCTTCACCGACCTGGGCCTGCGTACGGTGCGTCGCTTCGATGGCCCGGAGGTGCGCTGCACCATCGCTCTCGGTGAGGACTACGCCTATCTCTCAGCGGTCGAGGCACGCGGGCGGGCCGCCGACGTGGCCAGTCTGGAGCCGCTGATGCGACCGGACGGCATCGTCGTGATCGGAGCCGGACGCAGGCCCGGGTCGGTGGGACGGGCGATCCTGCACCATCTGCGCGCAGGCGGCTTCACCCGGAGCCTTGTCGCGGTGAATCCAAGCGTCACCTCGATTCTCGGTATCCCCTCCCATCCGTCGGTCAGTGCCCTGCCCAAGACCCCCGACCTCGCGGTCGTGGCCGTGCCCGCCGCCGCGGTCCCCGCAACGGCCGAGGAATGCGGCAAAGCCGGCGTACGGGCGCTCATCGTCGTCTCCGCCGGACTCGACGGCGCCCAGGCACGGGCGCTGGTGGCAGCGTGCCGTACCTACGGCATGCGCCTCGTCGGACCCAACTGCCTCGGCATCTCCAACACCGACCCGGAACTCTCACTCGACGCCACCTTCGCCACCGACCATCCGCGCCCCGGTACAGCAGGTGTCGCGGTGCAGTCGGGAGGCGTCGGCATCGCGTTCCTCGATGGACTCTCCCGCCTGGGCATCGGCGTCTCGACCTTCGCGTCCCTCGGCGACAAGTACGACGTGAGCGGGAACGACATGCTCCAGTGGTGGGAGAGCGACGACCGCACCGACCTCGCCGTGCTGCACCTGGAGTCGTTCGGCAACCCGCAGGCATTCTCCCGTACGGCTCGACGCGTGACACGTCGCATGCCGGTACTCACGGTCGACGCGGGCCGCACCGACATGGGCCGCCGCGCCGCGGCCTCGCACACGGCTGCCGCCGCCACACGCACCATGACCCGCCAGGCCCTGTTCACGCAGGCGGGGATCACCGCGACCCGGTCGGTGGGTGAACTCCTGGAGACCGCCGCGCTGTTGCACTCCCAGCCGCTCCCGGCGGGCACCCGCGTGGCGATCGTCACCAACGCGGGCGGCGCCGGTGTCCTGACCGCCGACGCCTGCGCGGAGGCCGGACTGTCCCTGCCGCCGCTGCCCCCGACGGCGGTCGACGACCTGCTGGCCGTGTTGCCCGACGGGGCCGCCGTCGGCAATCCGGTCGACGCCACCGCCGCTGTCTCCGAGGAACAGCTCAGCCGCTGCGTGGACCGGATCCTGCGGTACCCGGGGATCGACGCCGTGCTGCTCGCCCTCGTCCCCACCGCTGTCGCCTCGGCCACGGGCGATGACCTGATCAGGGCCCTCACCCATCCTTTCGAAAGCCGGAAACGGCCGGTCGCCGCGGTACGCCTCGAACAGGACCTGCCGGTCCGACTGCTGCCCGCCGCTGACGGCGGCACCATCCCCTCCTACGCCGAACCCCAGGCGGCGGCGCGGGCCTTGGCCCACGCGGCCCGGCGCGCGTCCTGGCTGCGGCGCCCGTCCGGCACCATCCCGGACCTCACCGGAATCGACACCCCGCGCGCCTGTGCGACAGCCGAGTCCTACCTCGCCGCCCATCCGGACGGCGGCTGGCTCGACCCGCGCGCCTGCGCCGACCTCCTGGCCTGTTACGGCGTTCCCCAGATCCCGTGGGCCTGGGCGGAGACCGAGGAAGACGCCGTCCTCGCCGCCGAACGGTTGCGCGGCGCCGACGGCCGGGTGGTCATGAAGGCGCACTGGCCCGGACTGCTCCACAAGAGCCAGCAGCACGCCGTCCTCCTCGACCTGGAGGGTGACTCCCAGGTTCGCGCCGCGTTCCGGGACTTCGCGACCCGATTCGCCGGGCTGCTCACCGGCGTGGTCGTACAGCCGCTCGCCGCGCGGGGTACGGAACTGTTCGCCGGCGTGGTCCAGGACGAGGTCTTCGGCCCTCTCGTCCTGTTCGGACTCGGCGGTACGGCGACGGAGGTCCTGGCCGACCATGCCGCCCGACTCGCACCACTGACCGACCACGACGTCCACGACCTGATCACCTCACCGCGCTGCGCACCGCTCCTGTTCGGCGCGCACGGCAGCGGACCCGTCGATCTCCAGGGACTGGAGCAACTCCTGCTGCGACTGTCCCGCATGGCAGATGACCTGCCGCAGCTCGCCGAGGCCGACTTCAACCCGGTTCTCGCGACACCCGGCGGAGTCTCCGTACTGGATGCGCGCGTACGCCTGCTGCCCCGCAGGCCCAAGGACCCCTATCTGCGCCGACTTCGCTGAGAAAGGAACACTCATGAAGCACAACAAGGTCGGCTCCGTGATGACCACGGAGGTCATGCGCGCCAAGTACGGCACCCCGTTCAAGGAAGTGGCGCGACTGCTCGCCGACCACCACATCAGCGGGCTGCCGGTGGTCGACGACGACGAGAAGGTCATCGGGGTGCTCTCCGAAACCGACCTGATGGCCCGTCAAGCCGCGGACTCCGACCCCTCCGGGCCGAAGCGCCGCTTCCGGCTTCCCGCGCTGACCCGCAGCACCAAGGAACAGGCCGCGAAGGCGAAGGCCCGCACCGCGGGCCAGCTGATGACCGAACCGCCCGTGACCGTGCACGCCGACGACACCATCGTCGAAGCCGCCCGCACCATGGCCCAGCGGCATGTGGAGCGGCTGCCCGTCCTGGACGAGGAGGAGCGGCTCGTCGGCATCGTCACGCGGCACGACCTGCTCCAGGTCTTCCTGCGGCCCGACGCCGACATCCGTGACGAGGTGATCAAGGAGGTCCTGGTGCGCACTCTGTGGATGGCACCTCAGACCATCGCGGTTTCCGTGACCGAGGGCGTGGTCACACTCGCCGGCCGGATGGAACGCAAGAGCGAGACGGAGATCGCCGTCTCCATGACACGCCAGATCGACGGCGTCGTCGCGGTGGTCGCCAAACTCACCTACGGACTTGACGACTCACACCTCAGGCCGGACGAGCAGGCACTGCACGGCGTCACCGACGACTGGCTGCGAAAGCTGTGAGAGGAGGCGGACCGCCATGCCGAGCAACGTGTTGGTCGCCTACGGATCGACGAACGGGTCAACCGCACGAATCGCGGAGACCATCGCCGAGGTCCTGCGCAAGGAAGGCATGACAGCGAAAGCGATGCCCGCCCGATCCGTGACGGATCTGGGCTCCTACGACGCCGTGGTGGTCGGCGGCGGGCTCTACGCCGGTCGCTGGCACAAGGACACCCGACGCTTCATCCGTCGCCACCACCGCGAACTGGCCGGGCGTCCTCTGTGGCTCTTCAGCAGCGGCCCCCTCGACGCGTCCGCCTCGGAGCGGGACATCCCGCCGGTACCCGGCGTGAAACGGGCCGTCGTCCGGCTCGACGCCGAGGAACACGCCACCTTCGGCGGCTGCCTGGAAGAAGGGGCGAAGGGCTTCATCGCCCGGAAGATCATCTCTGCCGGGAAGGGCGGGGACTTCCGCGACTTCGCAGACATCGAGGCCTGGGCGGGCCGGATCGCGACCCGCCTCACGGACGAGCGGACATCCAGCTGACCATCCGCATCGCGTGGCGGACGTAGGAGACGTAGGAACCGTCCGCCACCTTGCGCGGTCCAGATGCCAGGCAACAGCTCAAGGAGGCAGCCATGAAGGCTCTGATCTTCCACGGCCCCGGCAAGCGATCCTGGGACGACGTTCCCGACCCGGCGATCCAGGACCCCGGCGACGCGATCGTGCGCATCGACGCGGTCACGATCTGCGGCACCGATCTGCACATCCTGAAGGGAGATGTCCCGGCCGTCGAGTCGGGCCGGGTTCTCGGCCACGAGGCCGTCGGCACCGTGCACGAGGTGGGAGCGTCCGTCAGCACGGTGCGACCCGGTGACCGGGTACTGATCTCCTGCATCAGCGCCTGCGGCCGCTGCCGCTTCTGCCGCGAATCCCAGTACGGCCAATGTCGGGGCGGAGGGGGCTGGATCCTGGGACACCGGATCGACGGCGTCCAGGCCGAATACGCCCGCGTTCCCTTCGCCGACACCTCCACGCACGTGCTGCCCGAGGAGGTGACCGACGAGACGGCGCTGATGCTCGCCGACATCCTGCCCACCTCGTACGAAGTGGGCGTCCTCAACGGCAAGGTGACGCCGGGCGATGTGGTCGTCGTCGTGGGAGCAGGCCCGATCGGCCTGGCCGCGATCCTGACGGCCCGGCTCTTCAGCCCCAGCCGTGTGATCGCTGTCGATCCCGCTCCGCAGCGGCGCGAGATGGCCGCACTCCACGGCGCGCAGCTGACGCTGGAACCGGACTCCGGCATAGCCGACCGTATCGCCGAACTCACCGGCGGGCTCGGCGCGGACGTGGCGATCGAAGCGGTGGGTGTCCCCGACACCTTCGAACTCTGCACCCGGTTGATCCGCCCCGGCGGACGCGTCGCCAACGTCGGCGTGCACGGGCGCCCGGCCACGCTCCACCTGGAGGACCTCTGGATCCGCAACGTCACGATCACCACCGGCCTTGTGGACACCTACTCCACACCGACGCTGCTGCGCATGGTGGCAGCCAAGCAGCTGGACGTCAGCAGGTTCGTCACGCACCGCTTCGGCCTGCAGGAGATGCAGGAGGCGTACGACGTCTTCGCCCGGCCGGATGAGAGCGGCGCGCTCAAGGTGGCGCTGTTCTCCTCGTGACGTCAGCCCGCTGCCCGAGCGAACCTGGATGCGCAGACGAGCCTGGATGTACAGACGAGCCTGGACGTACAGACGGGCCTGGCTGCACAGAACGACAGGTCTGCTCGGGCACCGTGCCGGTCGATCACGAGGGCACAACGGCCACAGGGCACCTGCTGTGGCGCAGGAGAGCACGCGTGACGGACCCCGGAGCGGAACTGTCGGTCCCGCCCGCCCGCCGTCCGACCACGATCAGTTCGGCATGGACGGAGGTTCGGATCAGGCCCGCGGCAGGTGCGAACAGAACGACATCCTCAAGAACGCGCACGTCCGGGTACTTCTCGTGCCATGGCCGCAGCACGTCGGCCAGCAGTTGCACCTCGTGGTCCTCCCAGGCGGCACGCTCCGCCTCAGGCACACCGAAAGGCCACTCGGCCGCACTCGGGGGAAAGGCCCATGCATGCAGCGCGTGCAGCAGCA
Organism: Streptomyces sp. NPDC031274; assembly: GCF_055570235.1. Classification (NCBI taxonomy): domain Bacteria; kingdom Bacillati; phylum Actinomycetota; class Actinomycetes; order Kitasatosporales; family Streptomycetaceae; genus Streptomyces; species Streptomyces sp. NPDC031274. Next base: position 34,967 of record NZ_JBVIHP010000037.1, read on the forward strand.
CGCCGCGGCGGCTCGCCGTTTCGAAGGCGAAGTCGATGGCCCCGGCCGCGGGGTCCCGCGCGTCGACACCGACGGTGACCTTGTCCGGCCGGCGCACCGGGCCCTCACACACGAGCCCGCTGGGCACCAGCACCACCGGGCAGGCGGCTGCCTCGACCACTCCCGAGGCGGTCGACCCCAGGAGGAGCCCGGCGTGGCCGCCCTCCCCGCGCAGGCCGAGCACGATCATCTCCGCACCCCCGCTCTGCGAGCACAGAGCCCGCGGGGCCCCACCGGTGAGCAAGAGGCTCTCGGCGTGCAGGGCCGGGTGCCAGGCTGTGAGTTGTTCCCGCACCTGCTCCGCCACGGTCTCCGGCCGGTACGGCGGCCACTGCTCCGCCGTATCCAGTCCGCCCAGGGACGAGACATGGACCACGCGCAGCGTGCGCCCGAGCAGCAGCGCCTCATGTGCGGCCCAGTCGGCCGCGGCACGACTGCGCGCCGACCTGTCGACTCCGGCAACGATCACTCGCTCCATGACAGTCCGCCTCCCCAGGAGGGGGGAAGCCCTCCCCGAATCTCCATCCTGACCGCGGACCCCCAGAGGCGTGCAGGGGCCGGATGGACCCGGGCGAGTGCCGTGTGGCCTCTCCAACCCGCGCGGCCACGGACGGACGCTGGCGGTGTGGAGCAGATCTACCGCAGGAGGTGCGCCCCATGACGCTCGCGCCCGTCGTAGCCGGAGTCGATGGATCCATCGAGGGTGTGGCCGCCGCCGAGTGGGCGGCGCGCGAGGCCGTGCGGCGTGGGCGTCCGCTACATCTCGTGCACGCCCGCCCAGCGGGAAGCGAACCGGCGGGTGCCGCTCAGAGGCATGTGGCCCGCTGTGTCCTGCGGCGGGCGGAGGACCGGGCCCGCAGCGCCTGTGACGGGGTGCGCCTCGACGGTGTGCGCCTCTACGACAGACAGGTCGAGGGCCCGGCGACCGAGGCCTTGCTGCGGGCGGCCGAGCGCGCCGAACTCCTTGTCCTGGGCTCACGCGGGTTGAGCGGTCTCACCGGCTTCCTTCTGGGTTCCGTCGCCTTGGGGGTGGTGGCCAGGGCGACCCGTCCCGTCGTCCTCGTGCGTGCGCGTGGGACCGCGCACGAGGACGACGGCGCCCGTGCCGACGCCGCCGGCGCGTCCACACGGCCCCGGTCAAGGGACGTGGTGTTCGGTCTCGACCTCGGTGATCCGTGCGACGAGGTGATCGAGTTCGCCTTCCGGGCCGCCCGGTCGCGCGGCGCTCGCCTCCGGGTCATGTACGCATGGCAGCCGCCTTCCGCCCTGAGCCTTGGTCCCGGAGACATCGCACTGGTGGACGAAGGGGACCAAGGGGAGGAGTGGCAGGGATTCCTGACTGCCGTGATCCAGGAGTGGCGCGACAAGTACCCGGACGTCGAGGTCCTGGAATCGGTGGTGGCGGAGAAAGCATCGACCGCGCTGGTCCGCGCAGCGTCCGGGGCAGGCCTGCTGATCGTCGGTCACCGTCCGGTCAAGCAGCCGGTGGGCCCGCGCACCGGTCCGGTCACCCACGCCGCCATCCACCACGTCGGCTGCCCCGTGGCCGTCGTCCCCCATGAGTGAGAGGACCTGGCCATGACGAGCGCGCCGACGAAGTACGTGTACGGATTCGACGAGGGCAGCCGCGAGATGGCCGTCCTGCTCGGCGGGAAGGGCGCCGGCCTGGCAGAGATGACGCGGCTCGGGCTGCCCGTTCCACCGGGATTCACGATCACGACCGAAGCGTGCAAGGCCTATCTCGCGACCGGTGAGGAACCGCCCGAACTGGGCGTCGAGATGGCCCGGGCCCTGGCCGCCCTGGAGCGCACCATGGGCCGCACGCTCGGGCAGAGCGACAACCCGTTGCTCGTGTCGGTCCGATCGGGCGCCCGCTTCTCGATGCCCGGGATGATGGAGACGATCCTCGACATCGGCCTCAACGACAACTCGGTGACCGGACTCGCCAAGACGTCGGGGCAGGAACGGTTCGCGTGGGATTCCTACCGGCGCCTGGTCCAGATGTTCGGGCGCACCGTGATGGGCGTGACCGGCGACCTGTTCGAGCAGGCCATCGCCGAGCACAAGGAACAGCGGGCGGTTACCGATGACCACGACCTGGACGCGTCCGAACTCGCCCTGCTCACTACTGAGTTCAAGTCCATCATTCGCCGCGAGACGGGCGAGGACTTCCCGCAGGACCCCGTCGAGCAGCTGTACCGCGCGACTCGAGCGGTCTTCGGCTCCTGGAACGGCGAACGGGCCCGGATCTACCGCCGACGCGAGCACATCCCCGGTGACCTCGGCACCGCCGTCAACGTCCAGGCGATGGTCTTCGGCAACCTCGGCCCCGACTCCGGTACCGGAGTCGCCTTCACCCGCGACCCGGCCACAGGAGCGCCCGGCCTGTACGGCGACTATCTGTCCGACGCACAGGGTGAGGACGTCGTCGCTGGCGTGCGCGACGCCGTTCCCCTGGACGAGCTGCGGACACGCGACCCCCGCTCGTACACCCGGCTCGGCAAACACCTGAGCACCCTGGAGAACCACTACCGCGACCTGTGCGATGTCGAGTTCACCGTCGAACACGGCCGGTTGTGGATTCTGCAGACCCGGGTCGGCAAGCGCACGGCGGAGGCCGCTTTCCGTATCGCCCACGACCTGCGCGAAGAGCACACGATCACGGCCGCTGAGGCGTTGGCGCGCGTGGACGGTACCGAGCTGACCAGGCTCATGTTCCCCCGCTTCGAACTGCGCCCCACAGACGTGCCCTTCGCGCGAGGCGTTCCCGCATCGCCGGGCGCGGCGGTCGGCGCTGTGGTCTTCGACTCGGCGACGGCCGTGCGCAGGGTCGCGAGCGGTGAGCCCGTCGTCCTCGTACGCCGGGAGACCACCCCCGACGACCTTCCCGGAATGATCGCCGCGCAGGCGGTCCTGACCAGCCGCGGCGGCAAGACCAGCCACGCCGCGGTCGTCGCCCGCGGTATGGGCAAGGTCTGCGTGTGCGGTGCCGATTCGCTGACCGTCGACACAACGGCGCAACAACTCACCACTGCCTCCGGAACTGTTCTGCGCGCGGGAGACACCATCTCGGTGGACGGCACCGCAGGCACCGTCTACCTGGGCGCGCTGCCGCTCACAGCGTCGGATGTGGGACGTGCGCTGGAGACGGGCGTCAGCACCGGACCGCTGACGCGCGCCGTACTGGGCGCCCTCGCTCAGGCCGACTCCACACGCCGACTCGAAGTACGGGCCAACGCCGACACACCTGAAGACGCCGAACGCGCCCGCAGGCTCGGGGCCCAGGGCATAGGCCTGTGCCGAACCGAGCACATGTTCCTCGGTGAACGCAGGAAGCTGGTCGAGGCGATGATCCTGGCCCGCGAAGACAGCACCCGCGAACGGGCTCTGGACGCGCTACTGCCGCTACAGCGGGGGGACTTCACGGGCATCCTGGGGGCGATGGACGGGCTGCCGGTGACCATCCGGCTCCTGGACCCGCCGCTGCACGAGTTCCTGCCCGACCGCACGGAACTTGCCGTACGCCTCGCGAGGGCCGCAAAGCCGGAGATGCGCGACCGAGAGCTGCTCACCGCTGTCGAGCGCATGCATGAGCAGAACCCGATGCTCGGCCTGCGCGGCGTGCGCCTGGGCCTGGCCGTGCCCGGCTTGGTCGCCATGCAGGTACGGGCTGTCGCCGAAGCGGTCGTCCAGCGACTCCGCGACGGCGGACGGCCGCGAGCGGAGATCATGATCCCGCTGGTGGGGACGGTCGAGGAACTTCGCCTGGCGCGAGCCGAGGCGGAGCGTGTACTCGCCGACGTCGCCGCAGAGTCGGGCCTGCCGCTGAACTGCCCGATCGGCACGATGATCGAGCTGCCACGCGCCGCGCTCACCGCCGGTCGCATCGCCGCATTCGCCGACTTCTTCTCCTTCGGCACCAACGACCTGACACAGATGACCTGGGGCCTGTCCCGGGACGACGCCGAAGCATCCTTCTTCCCTCTGTACCTGCGGAAGGGAATCTTCACCGTGTCTCCCTTCGAGTCACTCGACCAGGAGGGCGTCGGTAGGCTCGTGGAACTGGCAGTGGAAGCGGGGCGCGCAGTCAAGCCGTGGTTGGAGACGGGCGTGTGCGGCGAGCACGGCGGCGACCCCGAGTCCATCCAGTTCTTCCACCGGGTGGGCCTCGACTACGTCTCCTGCTCACCCTTCAGGATCCCGGCCGCGCGGCTGGAGGCGGGGCGAGCGGCTCTGACTGCCGTGAGGGCGAGCGACAGCAGGTGACGGGGCTGGGCGCTCTCCGGCGGAGGTGGCGGCTGGACCGCCAAGACCGGCTGCAGCAGCACCCCTGCAGCCAGCAGGCCGCCCAGATGGCCGGGGCGAGGGCGGCCCGGTGGACCAGACGGCACGTCGCATGTGCCGTGAGCTCACGCGCCTGGTGGCCGCCGCATGGCCCCACGCCCGGCACCGCCAGCCCGAGGATGCCTCCTGGTCCGACCTCCACCCGGACTACGTCGCGAAGATCCAGGAGGACCTCCCGGACGTGCCACCCGCTGCGGCGGCGCTCGCCCTGCGTGTCTGGGGCCGGATGCACGGCCTGGTGGCCCTTGAGATCGACGGCCACATCCACCCCGTCGCGGGCAATCCGGCCGCCCTGCATCGCGCTGAAATGCTCGACCTGGTCAGGTCACTGGGCCTGGATTAGCTTCCGCCCTGGGCGATCGTGTGACTGCCTGATCGATCTCCTTTGCAGGGAACGGCTGTTGATCGATGCGCTCGACGGTCGCCGTTGTCTGCGATTCCTTCCAAGCGTCTTGGGCCTCGGCATCCGCGGGGCCGCAGTATTCGCCATCGCTGGTAGAGGTGAAGGGTGACACGTAGATCGGCGTTGTATGCGAGGGCGGCGCTCTTGGCCAGACCGATCACGCCGACCGTCGCCCTGGCCTACAACCGGATTCAGCGAAGGCGCTGGCGGCGGCAAGACCCATGCCGGAGGAGGCTCCGGTGACGAAAGCGACCTGGCCGGTGAAGTCGTAGGTGGGGTTCATGGGAACGGCTCGTTGCGCGTGGCTCTGGGCAGGTCAGACGGTCTGGCCGCCGTCGACGACGAGCGCGGTGCCGGTGGTGAAGGCGGCGTCGTCGGAGCACAGCCACAGCACGGCGGAGGCGATTTCCTCGGGCTTGCCGAGGCGGCCGACGGGTTCGTCGGCGATGAGGCCGGCACGGCCGCCGGGGCGGGTGTCGCCGAAGCGGCGGATCATCTCGGTGTCGATGATGCCGGGGCAGACGGCGTTGACACGGATGCCGTCAGCGGCGTGGTCGAGGGCCGCGGAGCGGGTGAAGCCGATGACGCCGTGCTTGGCTGCGGCGTAGGCGGCCTGGCCCTTGAAGCCCTTGACGCCGGCGCCGGAGGAGACGTTGACGATGGCGCCGCCGCCGTCCTGCTGGAGCATCTGCCGGATCTGGGCCCGGGTGCACAGGAACGCTCCGGTGAGGCTGACGCCGAGGATGCGGTCCCAGTCCTGCTTGGCGGTGTCGGCGGTGGCCTGGACGGGCTGCTCGACGCCCGCGTTGTTGAACGCGGCGTCCAGGCGTCCGAATTGCTCGACGGTCCGGTCGACGGCGGCCTGGACGTCTTCTTCGCTGGTGACGTCGCAGGTGAGCGTGAGGGCTTTCCCGCCGTCGGCCTCGATGAGGCGGGCGGTGTCACGCAGGCCGTCGGCGGACCGGTCGACGAGGGCGACCTGCGCGCCGGCGCGGGCGAAGGCCAGGGCGGTGGTACGGCCGATACCGGAGGCGGCGCCGGTGACGAATGCGGCCTTGCCGGTGAAGTCGTAAGTGACGTTCATGTGAGTTCTCCTGCGATGCCGGGCCGTGGTGCGCGTCTGGGCGGATGTCAGTGGCGTGATGGTGCTGGTGTGGAGGCGTCTTCTCGCACGGGGTCCGGGGTGGCGCGCTGGGCGACGATCCGCGTGCGGTGGCGTGTGTTGCTGAGGGCGAGCGCGATGAGCGGGAGCAGGGTGAGTGTGGCGAAGACGGCGCCGACCAGGGCGGGTCCGGTCAGGCCGAGGGAGGAGTCCATGGCCATGCCGGCGATGGCCGAGCCGGCGGCGATGCCGGTGTTGTAGGCGGAGGTGGTCAGCGCCGAGGTGAGGGTGGGGGCGTCACCGGCGGCGCGGACGGCCATGGAGGTGACGACCGGGTTGACGGTGAACCCGGCCAGGGCCATGAGGAAGATCAGGGCGACGGCCGTGACCGGGCCGCTCGACAGCGGGATCAGCAGGAGCAGGGTCACGGCGGTGGCCGCGGCGGCGGTGATGGTCGTGGCCATCGGGCGCCGGTCTCCCAGTCGGCCGCCGATGGCGGTGCCGCCCAGAGCGCCGATACCGAAGGCGATCAGGACCAGCGGGACGGCACCGGCCGGGATGCCGGCGCGGTCGGTCAGCAGCGGGGTGATGTAGGTGTAGGCGGCCAGCACACCACCCATGATCAGTACGGCGGCGGCCAGAGCCAGCCACAGCCGGCCCTGCCGCAGCGCACGGACCTCGGCCCGTACCGATACCTGGGCACGTTGCTCCGTACGGGGGATGAACCTGCCGACGAACACGGCGGCCAGGGCGGAGAGGACGGCCAGGGCCCAGAAGGGGCCGCGCCAGCCGGTCACCTGGCCGGCGAGAGAGCCGATCGGCACGCCGATGACATTGGCCAGGGTCAGGCCGCCCATCATGACGCCGACCGCGCGGGTGGAGTTGCCGGGGCCCGCGGCGGCGGTGGCGATGACGAACCCGACGGCCCAGAACGCGCCGGTGGCCAGCGCGGTGACCACGCGTGCGACGAGGACGATGACGAAGGAGCCGCTGAGGGCCGCGACGACGTGTCCGAGGGCGAAGACCGCCAGGGCCAGAACCAAGGTCTTGCGCTGCGGCAGGCGCAGGGTGGCCAGGGCCATGGTCGGCCCGCCGACGATCATGCCGATGGCGAAAGCGGTGATCAGCAGGCCCGCTTGGGAGACGCTGACGCCGAGGTCACCGGCCATTTCCGGCAGCAGGCCGGCGATGACGAACTCGGTGGTGCCCATCAGGAACGTACCGGCGGCGAGCACCCAGACGACGAAGGGCAGCTTGCCGTGGGCGGTCCCGATCGGGGAAGACATACGTGTGCTTCTTTCCGTGAGTGTGGCTGGTCGGGTCAGGAGGGGGATTCGATGGTGATGCGGTCGGCCCCGGCCAGCCCGTCGGCGTCTATGTGGCCGAGGATGAGCAGGTCGCCCGAGGCGGAAGGACCGTCCTGGTGGAAGAGGGCCAGGTTGCCCCACGGCGCGTAATAGGCGATGTCGCCGACCTTGGCTGCGGCCGGTTCGGGGGCCCCGTCGGTGCTTAGCTTGCGCGGCAGGTCCGCGACCCGTTCCGTGCCGTGGAAGTCCTTGAGATCCAGGGCGAGCGGGAGCAGCTCGGCGAAGTCGCGTGCGGCAGGGCTGCCGTTCAAGGTGGCATCCACGGGGCGGCCGTCGAGGGTGACCCGGATGTCCATCGAAGTGCTCCTCTCGGAGATGGGCGGTGTGGTGGATGCCGCCGTCTCCTGTCCCGAGGACGTGGAGGCGGCAGACGTGGAGGGCGGGGTGGCTTCTTGTGATTCGTTGGAGCAGGCGGCCACGGCCAGCAGCAGGGCAGCTGCCGGAGCGACGCGGACCGGACCGCGACGGGCTTCGGGATTCATGAGGACCCAGCGGGTCCTCATTCGGGCAGGGGCTCGGCGTAGTGACGGAACCCGTCGCGCTCGGTGTGGAGGGCGTACAGGCGCTCAGCGAGGCCTTCGGGGCTGCTGTGCTCGGCATCCGGCCTGATGGCCCCGGGGGTGATCAGCTGGGCGGCGTGGATGCTCTCCGGGGCAAGAGTGTCGTGGAGCATGGCCGCGTAGGCGCTCTCGGCGGCGAATGCGATGGAGGTTCCGGCGACGTTCGGATTGGGCCGTACGGCGCTGCCCCCGTTGACGAAGAGCAGAGTGCCGCGTCCGAGTGCCCGCATGCCGGGCAGAACAGCGTTGACGCAGGTGAGAGGGCCCTTGACGGAGAAGGCCAATGGGGCGTCGAGGTCGTCGGCGCTCGTGTCGAGGACCGGCTTCATGAAGTCGGCACGCGGTACCGGGCTGTACTGGAGGATCTCGATCAGCCCGAGGTCTTCCGCGGCAGTCCGCAGGGCAGTGGTGAGGGCAGCGGGGTCGAGGACGTCGGCGGTGAAGCCGCTGGCCTGGATGCCGTCACGGTTCAGTTCGGCCGTCAGGTTCTCCAGGTGCTCGGCGTTGCGGGAGACGAGCGCAACGCTGTGTCCGGCGGCGCCGAAGCGGCGGGCGGTGGCAAGCCCCAGGCCGGGGCCTGCCCCGATGAGAGCGAACGTGGTCACGGTGAGTCCTTCACGAGGGTGGTGTCCTGCGGTGCGACGGGTCAGGGCTTGAGGAGGGTCTTGATGGCGCGGCGTTCGTCCATGGCCCTGTAGCCCTCGGCGACCTGGTCGAGGGGCAGGGTGAGGTCGAAGACCTTGCCCGGGTTGATCCGGCGGTTCAGGACGAGGTCGATGAGGTCGGGCAGGTAGCGGCGTACGGGGGCGGGGCCGCCGCGCAAGCCGACGTGGGAGAAGAACAGTTCTTGGCCGTCGATGGCTACGTCGTGGGGGACACCGACGAAGCCGACGTTGCCGCCGGGCCGTGTGGAGTGCAGGGCCTGCTGCATGGCCTGGGCGGTGCCGACGCACTCCAGGACACTGTCGGCGCCGATGCCGCCGGTCAGCTCCTTGACGCGGGCGACGCCTTCATCACCGCGCTCGGTGACGATGTCGGTGGCACCGAACTCCAGGGCGAGCTTCTGCCGGGACTCATGGCGGGACATGGCGATGATCCGCTCCGCGCCCATCTCCTTCGCGGCGATGACGCCGCACAGGCCGACCGCGCCGTCGCCGACGACAACGGCGGTGGAGCCGGGCTTGACCTCGGCGGCGTCGGCGGCCCACCAGCCGGTGCCCAGGACGTCGGAGACGGCGAGCAGACCAGGCCAGAACCCTTCGTCCGGGACCTCGTCGGTGGCGACCAGGGTTCCCTGCGCGTTGGGGATGCGGACGTAATCGGCCTGGCAGGTGCTCATGAACTCGCGGTGCAGGCAGTTGGACTGGAAACCGTTACGGCAGTTCGCGCAGGTGTTGTCCGAGGTGGCGAACGAGCCGACGACGAACTGGCCGGGCTTGACCGAGGTGACCGCGCTGCCGACCTCCTCGACGAAGCCGACGTACTCGTGGCCCATTGGGTGTGCCTCGGTGGTCGGCTCGGCGCCGCGGTAGGGCCACAGGTCGGAGCCGCACACGCAGGTGACGGCCGTGCGGATGATCGCGTCGGTCGGCTTGAGGATCTTCGGGTCGTCGAGGGTCTCGAAGCGGATGTCGCCGGGGGCGTGGATCACTGCGCCGCGCATGAGAGGGGTTCCTTTGCGAGCTGAGGCGTGCCGTAGGGGGTATACCGGCAGTCGCCGAGTGCAGGGACGGACCGGCCGCAGACGGCGAGCCGCCGCCCGGGGCCGGGCGTGTGCTGTCCGTCCGGACCGACCTTCATGGCTGGGCGGAAAGCACCACGTCATCCAGGTAACCCGCTTCTGGTGCGCGTAGCGAGTCACCAGTGAGGTGTGTACTGGCAGTACATCCCTCCGGCCGTGTGCAGGACGTACCGTCGAAGTCGTGGACAAACAAGCAGAGGCCCGCGAGTTCCTCACCTCGCGGCGAGCGAAGATCTCCCCTGAGCAGGCGGGTCTGCCCTCCGGCAGCCGTCGGCGCGTCCCCGGCCTGCGCAGGAGCGAGGTCGCCGCACTCGCCGACATGAGCGTGGAGTACTACGCCCGGCTGGAGCGCGGCAACCTCGGCGGAGTCTCCCCGGCCGTCCTCGAAGCGGTCGCCCGCGCCCTGCAGCTCGACGACGCCGAACGCGCCCACCTGGTCCATCTGGCGCAGGCCGCCGACGGCTCCGACGCCCTCACCCGCCCCCGCCGCCGCGCCACCCGGCAGTGGACGCCGCACCGCAGCCTGCAATGGACCCTGGACGCCATCACCGCCGGCCCGGCCTTCGTCCGCAACGGCCGCATGGACCTGCTCGCCGCCAACCAGCTCGCCCACGCCTTCTACGACGACGTCTACGCCACCCGTGGGAACCAGGCGAATCTCGCCCGCTTCAACTTCCTCGACCCCGCCTCCCGACGCTTTTACCCCGACTGGGACCAGGCGGCCGATGTCGCCGTCGCCATCCTGCGCACCGAGGCGGGCCGCAGCCCCCATGACAAGGGATTGCACGACCTCGTCGGGGAACTGTGCACGCGCAGCGACGAATTCCGCACCCGCTGGGGCGCCCACAACGTCCGCCATCACGGCACCGGCACCAAACGCTTCCACCACCACGCCGTCGGCGACCTCACTCTCGCCTACGAAGGACTGGAGATGGCCGCCGAACCCGGCCTCACCCTCACCATCTACGCTGCCGAACCCGGTTCCGCCTCCGAAGAGGGCCTGCGTCTACTCGCCTCCTGGGCCGCCACACACTCAGCCGAAAACCGCATCGACGATTCCAGCCGCACCTGACAGACGTGTTTGGCCCAGATACGGCTGCAACTGTGACAGCTGCGGCTCACAGAGACCGATCCGGTTAGGGCGACGAACCGCGGCCGGGCCGCGGAAGCTGCTCGGCCGCGGAGGCAGGCACCCGGGCCCCACAACGGGGCCCGGACACGCGAGAGAGCGGGCTTTATCCGCAGCGGGCCAGGGCCGAGGCCGCCGCCGAGTTGGGTATCGGCCCGGACGAACTTGCCGGCCCGCACAGGCGGTTCGAGGCCACCCCTGGGGCCCAGGCCCGGTCGCTGCCGTACCTACGACGGCCGACCTGATCGGCAAGAAGGAAGAGCGGGCCTGCAAAGCAGTGGCGTTGTGACCCCGCATTTGACATTGACACAGGTGTCAGTGTTTCACCATGAGGTCATGACGCGCGAAAGAGAGCGCGTCGAGTCGCTGTTCCTCCCATTCTTTCTGACGCCGTGTATGACAGTCGGTGACTGTGGCCAGGTGTCCGTCCGCAATGGCTCCCTGAAACGGAGTGCACATCATGACCGTCGCGAATCGTCTCAGTGTCATTCACGAATCGCCTTCCTATTGGCGCGTCGTCATCGATAACCCCCCGTTGAACCTTTTCGACCCGGAGATGTTCGCGGAACTGAACGTGCTGATGGGCAAGATCGAGGGTGATGCCGACCTTAAGGTCATCGTCTTCGAGAGCGCGGATGAGGACTTTTTCGTCAACCACCACGACCTTGCGAGCCATGGTGTGGTGCCGGATCAGCCGGGTGCTGCTTCGTTCGACCACTGGCCGAGCTTTGTGACCCGGCTCGCGCAGTCTTCCGTTCTCAGTGTGGCAAAGGTGCGCGGTCGTGCCCGCGCGCAGGGGTTCGAATTTGCACTTGCCTGCGACATTCGCTTCGCATCGAGGGAACGGGCGGTGTTCTCGCTGATGGAGGTCGCCGGTGCCACGGTGCCGGGCGGCGGTGGCGTCGAATGGCTCGCCGCCCTAGTGGGACGCTCGCGGGCCCTCGAAATCGTCCTGGGTGCGGACGATTTCGACGCGGACATCGCCGAACGGTACGGCTGGGTGAACCGGTCCCTTCCCGACAGTGAGCTCGACGCCTTCGTCGACGCATTCGCCCAGCGCGTGAGCCGTTTCGAGAAGCGTGCGCTGGAGGTCGGCAAGAAGCTGGTCAACGCCCGCGCCGGCGTCCCCTCGGAGGGGGATCTCTGGGTCTCCAACCATGTGCTCGCTGGAGTGGACGCCTGGCCCGAGGCAGGGGCGATGCTTACGAAGCTGAATGGCGCCGGATTCGGTACGAGCCGCGATTTCGAACTGAAACTTCCCGAGAACCTTGGCAAGCTCTGATCCGAATTACCGGAAACAGATTCTCCGTACAGAGTGTGCGGCGCGTCCAATGCGCGGCGGACTCAGCGGTGCCGAGCGCGCGGCGGACTCAGCGGTGCCGAGCGCGCGGCGGACTCAGCGGTGCCGAATCCGCTGATCTAGGACGAGGCTCCTGCCCGCAGGGGAGAGCCGCAGCCAAAAGCGTCATGCGCAGCGCGAGGAGAACCGCCACCCCATGCTGAAGCTCTGAATCTCACCGTCAATTCCGAGCGGAGCAGCACCATGCTCTACGAGGCGTCCACGACGGCTGTGGTCCGTCCCGACGACGCCTCGGCGACGGCTTGTATGTAGTTGTCGATGGCGTCCCGGTTGCGGGTGAGGCATTCGATGCGCTGGTTCATCTGGTCGCGCTGGTGCGCGAGGACGTCCAGCAGTTCGGGGTCGGCGTCCTCGACCACGATGGTCTGGGGCTTGCCCAGGCACGGGAGCATCTGCTTGATGATGCGGGTGGGGATACCGCTGTCGATCAGTCCACGGATCTGGAGGACCCGGTCCACCAGGTAGTCGTCGTACTCCCGGTATCCGTTGTCCAGGCGTCGGGGGGTGATCAGCCCTTGCTTCTCGTAGTAGCGCAAGGACCGTGCAGCGGTATGCGTGAGCTTCTCCAGCTCGCCGATACGCATGGCAACCCTCCTTCTCCCGGTCGAGCCCTCACCCGTTTGACCTTGACATTAATGTCAACCATAGACGATGGGGTGATGCCTGAAGGGCACTCCCGCCCGCCCGGCACGGTCCCTGACCGAGGAAGCGGCTCTCTGGGCGTCTCGTCCGGTCCAGGAGCGGCTACGCCTCCCGGCCCGGACGACATGGCCCCTGAGCGCTGCGCTCGCCGCTCCTGTGCGGGCGGAGAATCGCCCGCCTTCCCGCAGACAAGGATTACGCACCATGAACAGCAGCCCGTTGCACCAGACCGAGCGACTGCGCCGCCCTTCGGGCCTGCGGTCGCTGACGCTCGGCGATACGAAGGTGACCTACGTACCGGACGGAGCGGTGAAGTTCTCGCCCCGCGGATGGCTCCCGCAGAGCACCGACGAGGCATGGGCCAGGCATTCCGAGTACCTGGACGAGGAGGGCCAGCTCACCGGATCCATCGGCGCCCTGCTGGTGGAGCAGGGTGAGCGGGCCCTGCTGATCGACGCCGGATTCGGGCCGCAGTCGCTGGCGGCCGAGCCGGGCAGCCCCATCGGGGCCCTCCACGGCGGCGACCTGCTGGACAATCTGGCCCGCGCCGGTCGCCGCCCCGCGGACATCGAGGCGGTGGCTCTCACTCACCTGCACGGCGACCACGTCGGCTGGCTCGCACAGCCCCTCCACGGCAGCGATCTGCCTGCCTTCCCGCAGGCCGAGTACCTGCTTACGGAAGACGAGTGGGCCGCGCGTCACACCATGGAGGCGCACGGCGTGGGCAAGGACCTGATCGACGCGATGGCGCCCAAAGTCCGCACCGTCACGGATGGGCAGGAGATCTTCCCTGGCGTACGGGCCCGACTCGCACCCGGCCACACCCCCGGTCACGCGGCTTACGTCATCACCGCGGGCGAGCGGCGGATCATCGCCTTCGGCGACGCGATGCACTCACCGGTCCAGATCCACCACCCCGAGTGGTCCGCCGCCCCCGACCACGATTCCGCGCAGTCCGCCGACTTCCGCCGCCGACTCGTCACCGAACTCCAGGAACCCGGCACCATCGGCTTCGGCATCCACTTCGCGGACATGGTCTTCGGCCACGCCCGCCGCGACGGCAACGACCCCACCTGGCGCCCCGTCGACGCCTGACACGGCGGGCGGGCCCCAAGCCAGAAATCGCGATGGGCGCGATCCGGAGCCGGGAGGAGGAGGGTTGCCATGCGTATCGGTGAGCTGGAGAAGCTCACGCATACCGCTGCACGGTCCTTGCGCTACTACGAGAAGCAAGGGCTGATCACCCCCCGACGCCTGGACAACGGATACCGGGAGTACGACGACTACCTGGTGGACCGGGTCCTCCAGATCCGTGGACTGATCGACAGCGGTATCCCCACCCGCATCATCAAGCAGATGCTCCCGTGCCTGGGCAAGCCCCAGACCATCGTGGTCGAGGACGCCGACCCCGAACTGCTGGACGTCCTCGCGCACCAGCGCGACCAGATGAACCAGCGCATCGAATGCCTCACCCGCAACCGGGACGCCATCGACAACTACATACAAGCCGTCGCCGAGGCGGCTGCCGGACGAACGGTCGGCGCAGCCGCACAGACGCTCCCGAACCCGCCCCGGCGTTCCGAGCAGACCATGACCGGCAGGTCCTCTCCCATTTGACCTTGACACCGATGTCAACCATGAACAGTAGGGTTTTTGCGGACGGGATCCCGAGCCCCGCTGACGCGGCACCGCGCCCCGTCCGCCCCGTCCGCACGCCCGATCCGAAGGGACACACCCCGCATGACCGCTTCAGCCCCCGCCTCCCGCCACGCCGACGCTTCCGGCACCTTCAGCCTCGGCGGCGACCTCGAGATCAATCGCCTCGGCTACGGCACGATGCAGCTCACCGGCCCCGGTGTCTGGGGCGAGCCGAAGAACCGCGACGAAGCCGTCCGCGTCCTGCGGCGCGCCGTCGAGCTCGGTGTGAACTTCTTCGACACCGCCGACAGTTACGGACCTGATGTCGCCGAGCCTCTCCTGCGCGAGGCCCTGCGCCCTTACAGCGACGACATCGTCATCGCCACCAAGGCCGGCCTCACCCGCCAGGGCCCCGACCTCTGGACCCCCGTCGGCCGCCCCGCCTACCTGCGCCAGCAGGCCGAGATGAGCCTGCGCCGCCTCGGAGTGGAGCGCATCGACCTCTTCCAGCTCCACCGCATCGACCCCGACACTCCGCTGGAAGACCAGATCGGCGAGCTGAAGAAGCTCCAGGGCGAAGGAAAGATCCGCCACATCGGCCTCAGCGAGGTCACCGTCGCCCAGGCCGAAGCAGCCCGGCAGATCGCGCCGATCGTCTCCGTGCAGAACCTGTACAACCTCAGTGACCGCTCCTCGGAGGAACTGCTGGACTGGGCAGCCGAGCAGGGCATCGGCTTCATCCCCTGGTTCCCGCTGGCCACCGGCAAGCTCTCCGGCCAGGGAAGCCCCCTCTCCGAGCTGGCGAACCAGTACGACGCCACCCCCGCACAGCTCGCCCTGGCCTGGCTCCTCAAGCGTTCCCCCGTCCTGCTCCCCATCCCGGGAACGTCCAGCGTGGCGCACCTGGAGGACAACGTGGCCGGGGCGACGATCGAGCTGACCACCGAGGAGTTCGACGTGTTGGCCAAGACCGGCGCCGCGTAACGCCGCCTCTCCGCCCGCTCACGACTGTCTGGTACACCCCGGACGTGAGCCGGCCACCGGATCCGTCACCGAGGTGACGGATCCGGGTCCTCAGACGAAGCGGGGCTTGAAGCCAAGCCCGTACAGATGAAGGAGCAGAGCATGAGCGAGCAGGTAATCCGGGTCGGCCTCATCGGCGCGGGCGGCTGGGCCACATACGGCCACATCCCCGCCTTGCGGTCGCTGCCCGAGTTCGAGGTAGTGGCCGTGTCGGCGCGCCGGAAAGAATCCGCGGAGAAAGCGGCCGGGACGTTCGGCATCCCCCGCGCCTACGACGACCCCCACGCCCTGATCGCCGACCCCGACGTCGACCTGGTGGCGGTGGTGACGCCTTCACCGGAGCACGCGCCGCTCGTGAAGGCCGCCATCGAGGCCGGCAAGGACGTCTACAGCGAGTGGCCGCTCACCACCCGGACCTCGGACTCGGAAGAACTGCTGGCCCTGGCCGAGGCCAAGGGCGTGCGCCACCTCGTCGGCCTCCAGCGCCGCCTCGGCCCCGCCGCCCGCTACGCCCGGGACCTCCTCGCTCAGGGCTACGTCGGCAACGTGCGGGCCGCCCGCATGTCCGTCGGGGTGGACGCGTTCGGGCCGGTCATGCCGGGCAAGGTCGACTGGACCATCGACGTCGACAACTACACCCACGTGCTCTCCATCTACGGCGGGCACTTCCTCGACGTCCTGTTCCAGCTCGTCGGACCTCCCAAGGAGCTCACCGCGGTCATCGCCACCCAGTTCCCCGAGATCGCCATCGCGGAAACCGGCAGAACGATCCCCTCCGCCAAGCCCGACGAGGCGATGATCACCGGCACTCTGGGCAGCGGCGGCCTGTTCTCCGTCCAGCTGGAGGGTGGCCAGGCGTTTCCGACCGGCCTGCAGATCGACATCACCGGTACCGAAGGTGTCCTGCGCATCACCAACGACCGCGCCTTCGAAAACGCCGAAGACAACACCCTTCACGGCGTCAACGCCGAGAGCGCGCCCGGATCCGCTCCCACCGTGCTGCCCGTTCCCGAGAAGTACCGGTCCCTCCCGGACACCTCGCTCGACGAGAGCGTCCAGGACCTCGCCCACCTCTACGCCGCGTTCGCACGTGACAAGGCCAACGGCACTACCGATGCGACGACCTTCACTGACGCCGTCAACCAGCACCGCCTGATCGACCGTATCCAGCAGTCATCCGCGGCCTTCCCGACGCAGGCGAGCTGACAGTCTGTCCTTGCACTTCGCAGTGCGGCGTTGCCCGCGGCTGCTTCCGCCGAGACACTCACTTCCTGGCCGTCACGCACCACGCAGGAGGTCGCAGGCCCATTGACCATGACCACCGGCTCCGACGGTACGGTCAGCGGCAAGCTGCCCGTCAACTCTCGTACCGGCAGCGGCTTCTGGGGCAAGCAGGTAAAGGCGCCAGAGGGGTACGAGATCTACAAGCCCTCGAAGACGTTCAAGGCCAAGTCGGGCGATCCGATGGTCGGGCGATCCGATGACGGTGACCACCATCAACGCCAAGACCGCCACGACCCCGCCGCCTACGGAGAAGCCGACCGACAAGCTCGCCGACGGGGCCCAGCGATAAGCCGAGCGATCGGCCGACCCCGGACAAGCCCGGCAAGTACGAGGACGTCTCGGTGCTGTCCGCCTCGGGTGCACCGACCGCCGACGAGACCGCTTCGAGCACATCGGCGCCGGCCTCCTGATCGCCGCTGGCGGAGGTGCCCTCATCGCAGCCCGAGGCGTTACCCGCCCGGCTGCCCTAGACGTCACGATCCCGTACTCGAACATCCCGGGAACACCCGCTGTCTCAGAAGGCCCTCAACAACGGATTAGCTGTGTCAGAACCGGTGATCTGTGACGTCCCGTAGCGGACGGAGAGGCAGGTGGCCCATCGACGGACGTGGCTATATGCGCAGGCCACGGCCGGCGTAACCGACTGCGCCCACCTCCCTCGGAGCAGTCGCCGGTTCAGCCTGCCAGCTGCTGCAGCCATTCGCGCAGCAGAGTCGTCTCCGCGGCGCTCAGGGGCACCCCGGCGCCCGCAGTCGGGGGACCGGTGGTGAGCGCGGTTTGAAGTGCGGCATCGAGGGCGAGTGCGCGTGAGGCCAGGTCCGACCCGGAGGGGGCGGGCGAGTCCGCGGTGATCGAAGCGATGACGGTGTCCCGCAGCCGTGCCGAAGTGGTCAGGTCCCGCTCCGAGGACTCTTCGCCGATCAGCGCCAGCGTGGCGCCCGTTGTCGCCGCGTGGATGACGCGGGTCGCCTGCTCCACCGGAACCCGTAGGCGCCCGGCGTCGGCCGCCCGGCTCAGCAGTCGTACCAGCAGGGCGTGCGCCTCGTCCGCGGCCGGGGGGCGCCGTCCGGGCTGCACGGTGCCGTACATGAGCATGTAGAACGCGGGGTGCTGCACGCCGAAGTCGACGTGCAGGTCCCAGCCGCGGTAGAGGTCGGCCACCGGGTCGTCGGGGGTCAGAGCCAGCGCCTCCCGCTTCTCGGCCAGGTACATCTCGAATCCGTAGGCCGCCAGCTCGGCCAGGAGTCCGTCCTTGTCGTCGAACATCCGGTAGAGCGCGGGGGCCGTGACGCCCGCGGCTGCGGCGACAGCGCGCGTGGAGACCGCTTCGCTGCCGCCCTCCTCCAAGAGCTTGGCGGCCACCTGCAGCACCTGGCGCCGCACGGCGCGTCGTCCCTCGTTCATGGAACAACGATATCTCATTTTGCGTATCGCCGCCTTATCGGTGCTACGGTTTAAAGCGGAACGGCGATCCACGCTGCTGGTGGCCTGTGCCGGTGTGCGAGTCCCGGGCATGCACGGCGCCCCGGCCGGGGCCGTCGGCCCCCGCTCACGGAGCAGGAGCAGGAGCGGGAGCAGGAGCAGGAGCAGTGCGGCTGACCGCCGCAGCGGGCAGCTCGCCGTCCGCCCACACCGCCACCGAACACGCCGCCATCGCGGCAGGAGAGGAACACCCATGTCCGGCATCTCGATCGTCATCGCGTCACACTCCGGCTACGGCCACACCGCCCAGATCGCCGTGGCCGTCGCGGACGGCGCACGCTCCGTCGCCGAGACACAGGTCCACCGTGTGGACGTCGCCTCCCTCAGCGACGCCGACTGGGAACTGATGGACGCCGCGGACGCCATCATCTTCGGCACCCCCACCTACATGGGCACCGCGTCCGGCGCCTTCCACGCCTTCGCCGAGGCGAGCAGCAAGCGGTGGATGACCCGCGCCTGGAGCGACAAGCTCGCGGCGGGATTCACCAACTCCGGCTCCATGAGCGGCGACAAGCTGCACACCCTGCAGTACCTCTCGCTCCTGGCGGCCCAGCACGGAATGCTCTGGGTGAGCCTGAACCTCCTGCCGGGCTGGAACACCACGACGTCCGGCCCCCAGGACGACAACCGCCTCGGCTTCTACCTCGGCGCCGGCGCACAGAGCTTCAACGACACCCCCGCGGTCCACGACGCCGACCTGAACACCGCCCGCCACCTCGGTCGGCGCGTCGCCGAGCACACCCGGATCCACCGCGCTGGACTGACCGCCGCAGCGCACTGACACAACGGACCGCGAACCCAGCGACCACTTAACTTCTTTCAGAGGAGTGCACCATGCAGAACCGAACGCTCGGAAGCCAGGGCCTTGAGGTCTCGGCGATCGGCTACGGCGCGATGGGCCTGACGATGGCCTACGGACCCACCGACGAGGAGGCCGGCGCCGCCGCCCTCCGCCGCGCCCACGACCTGGGCGTCACCTTCTTCGACACCGCCGAGATGTACGGCTGGGGCACCGGATCCAACGAGATCCTGGTCGGCAAGTCGGTCAGGGACTTCCGCGACGACGTGGTTCTGGCCACCAAGTTCGGTGTCGACATGTCCGTGCCTCCGGAGCAGATCGGCGGCGCCCTCAACAGTCGGCCCGACAACATCCGCAAGGTCGCCGACAACAGCCTGCGCTACCTCGGCGTGGATCACATTGACGTCTTCTACCAGCACCGCGTCGACCCCGAGGTGCCCATCGAGGAGGTCGCGGGCACCGTCAAGGAGCTGATCGACGCGGGCAAGGTGAAGTACTTCGGCCTCAGCGAGGCCGGACCCGAGACGATCCGCAGGGCGCACTCCGTGCAGCCGGTCTCCGTCCTGCAGACCGAGTACTCCCTGTTCGAACGGGACGTCGAGCAAATCTTTCCCGTCCTGGACGAACTCGGCATCGGCTTCGTCGCCTACTCTCCCCTCGGGCGCGGGTTCATCACCGGCACCGCCAAGCCCGCCGGCCAGTACGAAGCCACCGACATGCGCAACGTCGACCCGCGCTGGCAGCCAGGCAACTTCGAGAGGAACGTCGAAGCCGTGGGCAAGCTCGCCGAGCTCGCGGCGGCCAAGGGGGCCACCGTCTCCCAACTCGCCCTGGCCTGGCTCCTGACCCAGGGCGAGCACATCGTGCCCATCCCCGGCACCCGCAGCCCGCAGCGCATAGAGGAAAACGTCGGCGCCGCCGAACTCACCCTCACCGACGCCGACCTCGAGGCCATCGACGGGATTCTGCCTCAGGGCGGCTTCGGCGCCCGCTACACCGAGGGGCACGTGCCCACCTGGATCTGAGACCCACCCCGGGACAGATGCCACTCAGGCCGGCTCCGGTGTGCGACACCCCGTGAGTTCCCCTGAGCCCTGCTGATTTCCCAGCCCCGTGGCCAGTGGGTTCGTCCTCCTTCGTGTGCTCTCCCGAGAAGTGACGCAACGTCGGGATTCATCGGCTTCACCTGGGGTGGCACCAAGCACCCCACCTACCGGGCAGTCGAAGAACTCGGCCGGGCCGTGCGCACGATCTTCGCGCGTGACTACCTGGCCAGTCCCGGCCTCCGCCGCGAGATCTACGGCGGGCTCCAGGTTGTGGAGAACTGGAACAGCGTGAACACCGTGCTCCACTACGGCAAGGACGGTGCTCTGACGGGCCCCGACAAGGAGCACGCCGAGACGTCGGTGCTTGCCTTGTACGGAACCTTCCGCCTTGACATGAACAAGCGCTTCGACCTGGCATCAGCCGCCGCAGCCGTGCCCCGCCCCCGCACAGCGGCGGATGCGGCGGATGCGGCCGATCGGTCGGCTGCGCAGACGCGACAGCGGAAGACTGTCCGCGGTACCGCCGGTAGTGGTCCCCGTCGTGGAGTGCTGGAGTCGGAGGCTAAGGTCACGGCGCCTGACTATGCCGCTGCGCGACTCGGGCACCTCCCGGTTACATCATCCGGTGGACGTGCCGACGACCAGGGCCCGTGGGCCGTGGTCGCCAGGTGTATGTGCTGTCTGATGCGTCGCTAGACCGCGGTGAAACCGCCGTCAGCGGCGACCACGGCTCCCGTGACGAAACTGGAGCGGGGCGAGACGAGGAAGCACAGGACCTCGGCGATCTCATCGGGCTGCGCCACACGTCCCAGTGGCTGCGCGGCGGCGAAGGACGCCAGGTAGGCGCGGCTGTCGGGGCGGATCGTGTCGAGGAAGTCCGTCTCGATGACGCCCGCGGCCACGAGGTTGGCGCGGATGCCCAGCGGGCCGCCCTCGACGGCGAGCACCTTGGTCAGTTGGGCCAGAGCGCCCTTCGACGCACTGTAGGCGGCGCCTTCGGGCAGGGCGACGGTGGAGGCGTACGAGCCGGTACTGACGATGGCGCCGCCGCCGCTGCTCTTCATGGCCCGGAATGCCTCGCGGGCGCAGAAGAAGGAGCCGCGGGCGTTGACCGCCATCACGGTGTCCCAGTCCTCGGCCGTGGTTTCGGTGACGGGCTTGTTCTGGGTGCGCCCGGCATTGTTCACGAGGATGTCCAGTCCGCCGAAGGCGTCCAGGGCCGTTGCCACCGCGCGGTGGGCGGACTCCTCCTGGGTGGTGTCACCGTTTGTCGTGACGACGCCGGGAAACTCCTCCGCCAGGTTCGTGACGTCGGGGCGGAGGTCGAGGGCGACGACCCGGGCGCCGCGGGCGTGGAGGAGCGCCACGGTCTCCCGGCCCACCCCTCGCGCGGCTCCAGTGACGAGGGCGATCTTCCCAGCGAACTCGGTGGATTCGGATGTTGCGGCGGATGCGGATGCGGTTGCAGGTGTCATGGTGCGGTCCCTGGAGAAGGTGAGCGTGAGCGCAGGCGCCGGTGCAGGGCGCCTGAAGTTGTGCAGTGGTGCGGTGCGCGGGCCGGGTGAGCCGCGCCGTTGACGCATTCACGGCAGGCCCACGTGGACGTCGTACGGCTGGGTTGTTCAGTGCGCGGTGAGCCCGCCGTCGACCACCAGCTCCGCGCCGGTGACGAACGAGGAGTCGTCGCAGGCCAGGAAGAGAATCGCGGGGGCGACCTCGTCGGCGCGGCCGGCTCGGCGCATGGGGGTGCGTTGGATGTCCGGCTGCTGGTCGCCCTGGTCGTCCAGGAGGTCCTGGATCATCGGCGTGGCGATCACCCCAGGATGCACCGAGTTGATCCGTACTCCCTGCCGGGCGTACTCGACCGCGGCGGTCTTGCTCAACAGGCGCACGGCCCCCTTGGACGCCTGATAGGCCGCAGCCGCACCGCTTCCCACCAGGCCGAGTACTGACGACGTATTGATCACCGACGCGTTGCCGCTCGCACGCAGGAGCGGCATCGCCGCCTTCATGCCGAGCCATGTGCCTTTCTGGTTCACGTCAATGACGCGGTCCCACGCCTCTTCCCGCGTGTCCTCGATACCCGGCCAGTCCACGATGCCGGCGAGGTTCACGAGCACGTCCAGCGTTCCGAACCGGTCGCGTACGACGCTGATCACTTCGTCCCACTCCCGCGCGGAGGAGACATCGAGGCGGGCAGCGACGACCTCCGCACCGCGTGCCTCGATCTGGTGGGACAGCTCCCGCAGGGGGCCTTCGGCGATATCGGTGATCACCAGTCGGGCGCCTTCGCCGGCGAAGAGCTCGGCGGTCGCTGCGCCGAGGCCGCCAGTCGCGCCCGTGATCAGCGCGACCTTGCCGTCAAGTCGTTGTCCTGTCATGGATGTGGTCCTTGATTCTCGTTGGCGTTTACTGAGTGACTGAGTGAGTGTCGTGTCGGGACTTCCTGGTCCGCCGGCGGCGGAGTCGCCCCCCGACACCAGGGCGGTCACGGGCCCGGCCCTCGCTACGGCTGCTTCTGCTCCCGGTAGAGCACGAGGTGCTCGTGATAGAGCACTCCGTCCCGGATGTCGCCCGTGGCGGTAAAGCCGGTGTCGTCGACGTAGTCCAGGTGGCTGCCGGCCACCGTGTACCGGCCGGTGTACGCGCTGGCCCGCTCACCGCGGGCTTCGTCGTACCGGCCGTCCGGCAGCAGCTCCTGCCGGATGTGACCATCCGCGGTCACCCACATCCCGACCACGTCGACCTGGTCGCCCTCAACGGTCCCGGCCATGGCGGACTCCTCTCCTCGAACGATGCGGTCCTTTCCGCTCCACCGAGTCTGGGCAGGTCACCGGCCATCAACCAGGACGCGTGCTGCCTGGGCATGGCACACCCAGGCAGCGCACCGAGCACTCGCCTAGCCTGACCACATGGACGACAACCACCTGGGAGACTTCCTGCGAGCACGCCGCGCCGACCTGCGGCCGGAAGACGTCGGCATGGCGAGTTACGGGCCCCGCAGAGTCGCCGGACTGCGCCGCGAGGAGGTCGCCGTCCTGGCCGGAGTCAACGCCGACTACTACACCCGCCTGGAACAAGGCCGCGAGCGCAACCCCTCACCCCAGGTGATCGACGCACTCAGCCGCGCACTGCACCTCGACACGGACGCCCGCGTGCACTTGTACCGGCTGGCCGGGGCCACGCCGAACGACCGGCCCTCCGCCCGTGCCACCGAGCAGGTGAGCCCAGCGCTGCGACAGCTGATGGACGGCTACCCGAACACTCCAGCGTTCGTCATGAACCGGACCCTGGACCTCCTCGCCGCCAACGCCCAGGCCGATGCCCTCTATGCCCCGTTCGATCCGGCGGACAACTTGGCCCGCATGACCTTCCTCGACCCCGCAGGCCGCAACTTCTACATGGACTGGGACCGGGCAGCACAGGCCACCGTCGCCAACCTCCGTGAGGCAACCGGATTCGACCCGGACAACCCACGGCTGCGCGAACTCGTCCGCACCCTCACCGAGGACAACGCGGACTTCAACCGTCTATGGAACGCCCACACCGTGCGTGGCAAGACCCAGGACGCCAAACACTTCCTCCACCCGGATGTCGGCCCCCTCAGCCTCACCTACCAGGCTTTCGACGTACGCGATGCCCCCGGCCAGCAGCTCGTCATCTACCACGCCGAACCAGGCAGCTCCAGTGCCCAGTCCCTCAATCTGCTCGGTTCCATCCACGCCACCCGCCGTCGGCCCGCCCCTCGGTCTCACCGCTGATCAGTTGACGGAGCAGGGAGATAGGTCGGCAATAGTGCCCGGTCGATCGCCTTGCGTGCGATGGACAGCTCCCGCAGGCTTCATCGTCAGTGTCGATGTCTGGCGTGGTCACAGGCGGAATGCCAGGTCAGTAGCGCGTTCGGCGTCACTTGGATTCGCTGTCGGCGGCGACCTCGCCCGGATCGTGCCAGTGGCAGGACATCGTGCGGAGCATCGGCTCCATCCACACCGGCTCCATCCACACCGGCTCCATCCACACCGGCGCCGTCCGCGCGCACGACGCGATCCGGCTGCTGTCGCGGGACGGGCGGCGGAGGGGGGCGATCAAGCATTCCAGCGCCAGGACGACGATACCGACGGTCAGCCTTTCGTCGAAGCGGCATCCTCAGACCCTGATCGCGCCGACCTGGTCGCGGATGGCGATGTCAAGGTCGGTGGCGGTCAGGCCGAAGGTGTCAGCCGTCTCCGTCGCGTCCATGTGGAACGGCGCGTACCACTGGTAGTCCATCTCGGCCACCTCCCGGGCGATCGGTGCGATCACCCCGGCACTACGCATCACGAAGCGCGGTATCTGGATCAACTTGACCGGTGGCAGGCCCGCGGCGTCGGAGCAGCGCCGCGCCAGCTCGCGGATGGTGACAGCGGGCGGGGACGGAACGTGCCAGGCCCGACCCCAGGCGCGTTCGTCCTGAGCGAGGGTGACCAGGGCCTGTGCCATGTCGCCGTTGACGGTGAAGGTGTGCGGCATGTCCAGGTGGCCGGCAATCCAGGCGGCGCGGCCCTTCTTCAGGGCCTGCTCGAGGAACACGGAGTAGATGCCTACCGCGTCCTTGCCGATGTAGTCGGCGCCGCGGACCTCGACCGTACGGATACCGGCGGCGAGAGCCTGTTCCCACATTCGTTTGCGCAAGCGGCCCTTGCGCCCGGTGGCGGCCATGGGGGTGTGCTCATTCATCCGGCCGCCGGGCTGTCGACCGTAGGCGTAGAGGCTGCCGGTGAGCGCCAGGACGGCGTCGTGCGCCTCCGCGGCGGCGATCACCGCCGTCTGCAACGGCGGCAACTGGCGTTCCCACATGGTGTACGAGGGCGGGTTGGCACAGTGGTAGATCACCTTTGCGCCCCCGGACAGCTCGGTCAGGCGGGACGGGTCGGAGGCGTCCGCGGCGACCCGCTCGATCAGCGGATGCACAGGGCCTGAGCCGCTGCGTGTGACGATCCGAACGCCCTCGCCGCGCTCGGCGAGCAGGCGGGCGACGTTCGAGCCGATCGAGCCGGCGCCGATGACAACATGATCGGTCATGACAGGCACTTCCCTGGATTGGATTCTTGGCGAACGTCCTGGGTGCACTGCCGCACCCAGGACGGGGGAGGGGTCTCGGTCAGTCATCCACGCCGGAGCCGGAGTAGGCGGGCACGTCGGCAAGCAATCCCGCGACCTCAGGGTTGAACTCGTTGCGTCGCCGATGCAGTTGCTGGATCTTCGCGTTCAGTTCGGGATCGTCGTCGTCACTGACGTCGAAGATTTCGAGTCGCTCCACCAGGTTCAGACCGAGACGGTCGGTCTGGTAGGTGGTCGGGTGAGTGAGAAACGCGAAGAGTCCGTCGAGGTCCTCGACGACAAACACCGCGCTGTACTCGTAGTCGCCGCCGTGGTCGCGGCCGACGATGAAGGACTTGACCGCGGGGTTCGAACGGCCCTGCACGCGCCAGCCCTCCAGCGCCGCCTCGATCTGCTCGGGTGTCGCGGTGGCCTTCATCGTGGCCCGGTTGATGTGGTGAATCATGCCGCGCACCTCATGTCTAACGTTGTTAACTTTTCTAACGCCGTTAGGTTAACTAGGCCGTGACGGCGTCGTCAAGGGCGGCAGATAGTGTTCGAGGACGCCAACGGAGCGAAGAGACGGGACATGTCCACCAGCACAAGACGAGCCCGTGAACGGGCGAGCACCCGCGAACGGATCATCGAGGCCGCGCTGCATGTCCTTGAGGCCGACGGCGCCGCAGCGCTCACGATCCGGCGCATCGCGACCGACGTCGAATACTCCGCGCCTGTCGTCTATCAGCACTTCGCCAACAAGGATGCGCTCGTACTGGAGCTGGTCGCCTACGGCCATCGCCTGATACTGGCCGAGTTCCAGCGGGCCGCCGAAGAGCCCGATATCGACCGGCGCATGATGCGGATCGCGTCCGAGTACGTCCGGTTCGCCGGCGAGCACCCGCACCTCTACGGAGTCATGAACGGCACGACGGTCGACGCGGACGACCGCCGCCGCGTCGCGGAACCAGCCATCGGCGTCCTCGAGGAACTGCTCACCATCTGGTCCGACACCCACGAAGTGGTCCTCGCCGACCCCGACCAGGCGTGCGAGATCATCTGGGGCACCCTGCACGGCATCGCATCGCTCGGCTACCTCAGCACCATCGGCAGCGAGCGCGCCCGGCAGCTCGCTGAGCAGGCGCTCCGCGCGATCCTTCTCGGCTGGCGGGCCGAGGCCCCGGGGAACGGCTAGTGCGGCGCGGGCTCGGTATCGCGGCCTGTGGTTGGACGCGTCAGCACGCCCTGCGCTGAGCGGCCCGAAGTCGTACGCGAGCTGCCGCGGCGAGCTGGGACGTCTGTCGACCCTTTCTCTTGGTTGACCGGCCGTCCTCGCACCTGTTGCACCACACCGCGGAGCCGCAACGCGGCACGTGATCTGGACCGGTTGAAAGTCCGTCCTGGTGAGCCATTTCCGGGCTCACCGCATGGTCCCTCAGACAGCGAGTCGGCCGATCCTCAGGGGTGTGCTGGGCTGCGCCGAGTGCGAGCGTGCCCCTCAGGATGTCAGCCGTCGGTGCCGAGGTGGGCTCGGACGGCGTCGGTGAACTCGTCGCCGTGTTGGAAGACGCCGCCGTGCCCGGACCCTGGGTAGATGATCAGCGTGCTGCCGGGAATGCGGGCGTGCATGTCGTGGGACAGCGCGGTGGGGACCATGCGGTCGTGGTCGCCGTTGGCGATGAGCGTCGGGGCGCCGATGCGGGAGAGGTCCTGCGGCTCAGCCCGGCCCCAGCTCCGGATGGTGGTGAGCTGGCGGTGAAAGGACGACAGTGTGATGGGGGCATCACGGTCCATAACGCGCTCGTGCAAGCGCGCGAGGTAGGCCTTGGCTGCCGCCTTGCCCGCTGGGGTGCGGGGAAAGAACAGGAACTCCTTGGCATCGGTGCGGGCCAACGCGGCACGAGCCATGTCCCAGTAGACGTAGGCTCCACCGGTTGGACGGTCGATGCCGGTGCCCCCGGCAGGGCCGGTTCCGGCCAGGACGAGGCGGCGCACGAGTCCCGGCGCATCGAGGGCCACCTGCTGGGCGACGAAGCCGCCGAGCGAGAATCCGAGCAGGTCCATCTGGGTCAGGCCGAGGGCGGCCACGAACCCCTCCGTCGCACGCGCCATCGTGGCGATGGTGCCTGGGACGCGGCCGGTGGATCCACCGACCCCGGGGAGGTCGAGCGCGACGACACGGCGGTCGCGGGCGAGCGCGTCGACAAATCGGGGGTCCCACTCGTCGAGCGTGGCGCCCAGGTGAGCGAGCAGGACCAGCGGGACGCCGTTCTCGGGGCCGAGGTTGCGGTAGACGAGCGTGTCCGACCCTACGACGAGGCGGCGGTTGGGCGCCGTGGCCCACGTGGTCGGTCGGGGACGGACGGTGGACTCAGCCACGGTTGGTCACCGCCTTCGGGTCGGTGGTGACCAGGACCTTGCCGCGTGTGCCGCCGGCGAGCGCCTCGTCGAGAGCCCGCGGGGTCTGGTCGAATGGGAGCACCCGGTCGATGACCGGGCGCAGCACCCCGTCATCGACCAGCCCGGCCACGTGGCGCAGCGCGGCGCTATCGGGTGTGATGAACAGGAACCGGTAGGTGACCCCGAGGGCACGTGCCCGGCGGCGGGTACGGGCACTCAGGGCCCGGATGGCGAGTCGGACGACGGGGTTGACGCCGACGCGCCGCGCGAAGGCCGGGTCGGGCGGGCCCGTGATGCCGATGACGGTGCCGCCGGGGCGCAACACACTGAGGGAAGCCTGCAGCGTGGCTCCGCCCTGGGTGTCGAGGACGAGGTCGACGGGCGTGCTGGCGAGGCTCTGCGCGAGGTCGTCGTGGCGGTAGTCGATGACAATGTCGGCACCCAGCTCTCGGGCGGCTGCGATGTTCGCCGTCGAGACGGTGGTGGCGACGGTGCAGCCCAGGTGCCTGGCGAGCTGGATCGCGACCGATCCGACGCCACCGGTCCCGCCATGGACGAGGACGGTCTGGCCCTTCTTCACCTTGCCCATGTCGACGAGGGCTTGCCAGGCCGTGAGCGCGGTGACTGGAAGTCCCGCGGCCTCGACCGGGCTCACCGACCGGGGCACGGGTGCCATCGTGGCGGCGTCGACCGCGACGAATTCGGAGAAGGTGCCCGTGGCCGCCAGGTCGACATAGCCGTACACGTGGTCACCCACGGCGACGTCGCGTACCGCGGAGCCGGCCTCAACGACCTCTCCGGAGAGCTCACCGCCCATGACTTTGGGCAGCCGGAACGGGAAGATTGCCTTGAACTCGCCGGAGCGGACCCGCTCGTCGGCATGGTTGACGCCCGACGCGACCATACGCACGAGCACCTCATGGGGGGCGGGGGCCGGTGCGGGCATCTCGACCTCCCGCAAGGGGGAGCCGTACCTCTCGAGGACGAAGGCCTTCACGGAGCACTCCTGGCAAAGCGTTTCTGGGGGTCGGATATCTCGGCGGCGCGCATCCCAAATGGCCGCCGTACTAATTGAATTGGTCTGTGTTGTTCTTCTGGCTGCGGGGCGGGCGCACCGCGTCCTCAGCCGCGTTCACCCATCAGGCCACCGGCATGACTGGGGCGGTGACGCGGTCGGCGGCGGCTCCCTGGAGGTGGTCCAGGGAGGCGGATATCTCCTCGTGGGGCACGCCGAGCGGCACCGCGCTGACCTCGGCCAGCCCGGTGTACCGCTCGTCGGTCAGCTGGGTGTCGAGGGCGCCGAGGTAGCTGTCGAGCTGGGAGAGGTTGCGCGGGCCGATGATCGGGACGAGCGTGGCCACGGAGCGTGCGGCGCGCTCGCGCACCCAGGCCACCGCCACCTGCGCAGGCGTCACGCCGGTCTCCTCGGCGATCGCCAGGACGGTGTCGACGACGGCGGTCTTCTGGCCGGTGCTTTCGGTGTGGATGACCATGCCAAGGTCGCTCAGGAGGGAGCGTCAGCCCGCGCTCGGCTGGGGCGCCGCGGACAGGTTCTGCTTGACGTACCGGCTGGTCTCGTCGGCGAGGATCTCGGGCAGACCGGTCTCGATGCCGTACAGGGCCTGGGCCGCGACGTCGGCGGCGGCGACCTTCTGATCGGCGGGCACGCCGGCGGCCATGTCGGTGTCCATGTAGCCGACATGCAGCGCCGAGACAGTGATCCCGCGCGGTGCCAGCTCCTCACGGGTCGCGTCGCTCAGCGCCCAAGCTGCGGCCTTGGAGGCCGCGTAGGAGCCGAGGCCGGCCGGGTGGAACCAGGACAGGGCGGACAGGACGTTGAGTACGGCGCCGCCGCCGTTGCCCTCGATGACGGGGGCGAAAGATCGGGTCGCGGCGAGTGGGCCGAAGAAGTTGGTGTCCATCTCCCGGCGCACCTCGGCCACGTCGCCTCCGATCAGCGTCGCACCGGTGGAGATGCCCGCGTTGTTGATCAGCAGTGTCGCGTCGGACGCCACGCGGGCGGCCTCCTGTATCGACGCCTCGTCCGTGACGTCCAGCCGCAACGGGATGACGCCCGGCACGTCGACCGTCTCGGGGCGCCGGGCCGCGCCGTACACCTTCGCGCCCCGCTCGACGAGCTGGACGGCCAGGTGCCGCCCGAAGCCCCGGTTTGCGCCGGTGACGACCGCGACCGCGTTCTTGAGTTCCATGCCTGCTCCTGGTCCTGGCGGGTGCCGTCGGCAGCCCGCGACGAATTAGATTATGCATTCAATCTAAACATGGGTCTACGATAGATGCCAGTCGACATCCAAGTGGGAGATGGTCATGGGTCGCGTATCGCAGGCACAGGCGGAGGAAAATCGCAGGCGGGTGGTGGAGACCGCATCCAGGCTGTTCCGGGAACAGGGGACGCAGGTCAGCGTCGCCGACCTGATGAAGGCGGCCGGTCTGACCCACGGTGCCTTCTATAAGCAGTTCGACTCCAAGGAGGCGCTCGTCGATGAGGCCACCGCCCACGCCTTCGCCGAGCTCACCCAGCGCTACAGCGCCGGGCTCGAGCGGTACGACGGGCAGCGCGAAGCCGCCCAGCAGGCCCTGATCGACACCTACCTCTCCGTCGAGCACCGCGACGACCCGGCGGACGGCTGCCCGGTCGCCGCGCTCGCCACAGACATCGCGCACGACAGTGGGGGGCGCGAGGCCCGTCGCGTCTACGCCGAGGGGGTGGTCGACTTCGCCGATTTTCTCGCCACCGACGACGAGGATGGCGTTGTCCGTCTCTGCACCCTGTTCGGTGCGCTGGTCCTGTCCCGGGCCACCAAGGGCTCCCCGCTCTCCGAGGAGATCCTCGCCGCCGCGCACGCGGCTTTGACGGAAGCAGGCTGATCAAGAGCGTGGTGCGGGTGCTGGGGGACTACGTCCTGGGCCATCCAGGTCCTTGCCCCCTGCCAACGCCGGATGTGTGTCTACAACCGCGACCGTGCACTGTGCCACCGCGCGGCTACCGCCGACAGCCCGAGCCTTCACCGCTGCCAGCCGTCCTGTGCGAACATCGCCCGCACCGACCAGCACGCACAGCAACTTCGGCACCGCGCAGCCGTGTTGGAGCGCCAAGCGGACTCCGAGGCGGTACCTGGCCCCCTTGCCGAGCGGCTGTACAGAAGTTCCGCACGCCTGCGTTCGCGGGCCGACGCCCACACCCGTGATCGCGCCACCAACTGCGAGTGCACCTCATGAGCCCGGCCACCGACGAACGCGCGCGTATGCGCGCAGCTATGGACCGGATCCTCGGCGACGCCCCGAACACTCCGATGGAGCGTGGAGGATCGTCGCCCTGGCCGCCGAAGCGGCGTCCCGCGCAACGCCCTCATCCAGCGACACCCCGTGCTCCGAAGCGAGTTCTACGACCAAGTCCGCGCACGCGGTCAGACCCCGGACCACGAGAAGCGGCTTCGAAGGCAGATCACGGAACTCAAGGAACTCCGAGCCGCAGACGCAGTTCAGATCCGGCAATTGACAGCAGACGTCGAAGCACTGGTCGGAGGACTCCATCTGTCCCAGCTGGAAAACAGCAGGCTGCGCACCCAGTCCGCGAGCCCCGACATCCGACTCCTGAGGTAGGCGGACCCGGACCGGGCGGCACCGCCCGCCGCTCGCGCGCGGTGGAAAGGGCCGATCATGCCCTCGACATGGTCTCTGGCGGAGCCGAGACAGCGTGCTCTACCGCGGATCGTTGTGGCTCGGCGCCGTGTGGCGGGAGTGGGCCAGAGCCCGCCCGCCAAGGGTCATGGCGATCACCCCCACGATCAAGGCCACGAAGGCTCCACCCAGCCCGTTGCCGGTGCCGAGAGAGCCGTCGGACGTTGCTGCCACCAGCCCGCCAAGGGCCATGGCGGCCAACCCCGCCGCCAGGGCCACGTCAGCTCCGAGTCGCCCGTTGTCCGTGCCGAAACGACCGGTGGGGCGGGCCAGAGCCAGAGCGCCGACGACCACACCGATCAGCCCCAGCACGGCGGCCGTGGTGGCCCCGAGCCGTCCGGCGCTCACGGTGTAAACACTGGCGTCGGATGGCTGGGCGGAGACGTGTGCGACAGCCGGTGCAGCCAGCGCGAACACCCCGACCAGGGCGATTCCGGCCGCGGCGAGCAGCAGTCGGACTGACCTCGGGGATCCTGACGAGCTCATGTCCCTCTCCTCATTTCGTACGTCTCGATTCCCAGGTGCGGATGTCGTCTGATCCTGGCCGCCGGACCCCACGCCAGTCGTCCTGCAGACGGAGGCATTTCGCACTGCCGCAGGTGGCGCGTCCAACTGCTGCCCATGCCGCAGGCGCTGGGAAGGTACTGCAGGCGCGGTAGTCGGCCGCTCGTCCGCGAGCGGGACTCGCCCGCAGAAGCATCCAGCTAGGGTCCGCGTATGACCACAGGGCGGTTCAGCATGCGGGCCGATGTCAGAGACTGTGCGATCGCCGTCGGCATGGCAGCGGCGCTGCTGGTCACAGGCGTCTCCGGGGAACACGCCGCCACGGGGCCCGACCTGCTCGGCTACGCACTGCTGGCGGTCGGCGGCCTGGCACTGGCCGCACGCAGCCGCGCCCCGGTTCCCGTCCTGGCCGTCACCGGGCTGTGCGCACTGGGCTACCAGGCGGCCGGTTTCGAAGTGCCGGCCGTCGCGTTCCTGTTCGCGGTGTACGCCGCGATGCGGGCTGGACACCACATCATCACGGTGGCCGCCTCCGTGGCCTTGTTGGTCACTCTGCCGCTCGCGGCCCTGGCCTCCCTGCACGACACGAGCGAAGCCCTCGCGCAGGCCCGGGGCGCCCTGGAGATCGCCTGGCTGATCGCGGCCGGTGCTGCGGGGGAAGCCCTGCGCCAGGCGGAGCGGCGGGCGGACGAAGCCGAGCGCACCCGGGAGGAGACCGCGCTACGCCGCGCGGACGAGGAGCGGCTGCACATCGCACGCGAGCTGCACGATTCGCTCACCCACCAGATCTCGGTCATCAAGGTGCAGTCCGAAGCCGCCGTGCACGTGGCCCGCAAGCGGGGCGAGGAAGTACCGGAGGCATTGCTGGCGATTCGGGAGGCCGGACGTGAGGCGTCCCGCGAGTTGCGGGCGACCCTGGAGGTACTGCGCGACGACGACACAATCCCGCCGCAGGGACTCGACCACCTTCCGGACCTGGTGGAACGATCCCGGTTGACCGGCCTGGACGCGACGCTGACGATCCAAGGGCAACGGCACGAGGTGCCGGCGGCGGTGAGCCGGACGGTGTACCGGATCGTGCAGGAGTCGCTCACCAACATCGCACGGCACGCCGGCGCCACAACCGCGTCGGTCCACATCGGCTACCTTCCCCACGCCCTGACCGTACGAATCGATGACGACGGCAAGGCCACCCCGGACAGCGTTCCGGCGCCCGGTATCGGGCTGCTCGGCATGCGCGAGCGGGTCACCGCCCTCGGCGGTCGCCTGCACGCGCAGCCGCGCAGTGAGGGCGGCTTCGCCGTCCATGCGGAACTCCCTGCGGACGGAACCTCATGATCCGCGTCTTGCTGGTGGACGACCAGCCACTCCTGCGCAGCGGATTCCGCGCGCTGCTCGACCTCGAAGACGACATCGAGGTGGTGGCCGAAGCCGCCGACGGGAAGGAGGGGCTGGCTCTGGTCAGGGAACACTTGCCCGACATCGCGCTCATCGACATCCAGATGCCGGTCGTCGACGGCATCGAGGCGACCCGGCTCATCGCTGCGGACCCGGCCTTGGCCGGGGTGCACGTCGTCATCCTCACCAACTATGGCCTGGACGAATACGTCTTTGACGCGCTGCGCGCCGGTGCCGCCGGATTCCTCGTCAAGGACATCGTGCCGGAAGATTTCCTCCACGCCGTACGAGTCGCCGCGCGCGGCGACGCCCTGCTCGCCCCGTCGATCACCCGCAAACTGATCAACCGGTATGTCACCCAGCCGCTCCACACCGGGGCAGCCGCGGAACTCGAAGGGCTGACGAGCCGGGAACGACAGGCCGTCACCCTGGTCGCGCACGGTCTGTCCAACGAGCAGATCGCCCAGCACATGGTCATCAGCCCACTGACCGCGAAGACTCACATCAACCGGGCCATGGCCAAACTCCGGGCCCGCGACCGAGCCCAACTCGTCGTCCTCGCCTATGAATCCGGCCTGGTCACCCCACGCAACCGCTGACCCCGACGGCTCACTGACGGGCGCCGGTGGCCCTGGCCTTGCGCACGCCGTAGAGGAAAGCTCCGAGAACGAGGACTGCGGTGCCGGAGATGACAGTGCTCCAAGGCAGGGCAATAGCCAGGGCCGCACAGCCGGCCAGGCCGATGACAGGGACGAAGCGGCTGGATCGACCTCCCTGCAGGGTGAAGGCGGAGGCGTTGGCGATGGCGTAGTAGACGAGGACGCCGAAGGAGGAGAAACCGATCGCGCCGCGTACGTCGGTGGTCGCGGCGAGCAGGGAAACGATGGCGCCGACGGCCAGTTCAGCCCGGTGCGGGACACCGAAGCGGGGGTGGACGACAGCCAGGGCGTGAGGCAGGTGCCGGTCGCGGGCCATGGCCAGGGTGGTGCGGGAGACCCCGAGGATCAGCGCGAGCAGTGAGCCCAGAGCGGCGACAGCACCACCCACGCGGACAGCGGGCACCAGCCAGTCGGTGCCCGCGGCCCGTACGGCGTCCGAGAGCGGGGCGGAGGCGTCCGCCAGCCCGCCGGAGCCCAGCACGGCCAGGACGGCGGTGGCGACGAGGGCGTAGACGGCGAGGGTGATACCGAGTGCGACAGGGATGGCGCGCGGGATGGTGCGGGCGGGGTCGCGGACTTCCTCGCCCAGGGTGGCGATACGGGCGTACCCGGCGAAGGCGAAGAACAGCAGGCCCGCCGCCTGGAGCACTCCGCCGATCGTGGCGTCCGAGCCGATCTGCAGCCGTGCGGTGTCAGCTTCGGCGGAGACCAGA
Organism: Streptomyces sp. NPDC031274; assembly: GCF_055570235.1. Classification (NCBI taxonomy): domain Bacteria; kingdom Bacillati; phylum Actinomycetota; class Actinomycetes; order Kitasatosporales; family Streptomycetaceae; genus Streptomyces; species Streptomyces sp. NPDC031274. The sequence goes on from NZ_JBVIHP010000037.1 coordinate 69,375, forward strand.
GCGGCGACGACCACAGCGATGAGCACGGCCAGGACGACCGCGACGAGGACGCGGGTGAGGAGTGCGGACTTCTGTACCCCGGCGTAGTTGACCGCTGTCAGGGCCACCACTGCGGCCACCGCCACGGCGTGCGTCTGGCCGGGCCACACGTATGCGCCGACGGTCAGGGCCATGGCCGCGCAGGAGGCGGTCTTGCCGACGACGAACGCCCAGCCGGCCAGGTAGCCCCAGAAGTCGCCCAGGCGTTCGCGACCGTAGACATAGGTGCCGCCGGACTGGGGATAGAGGGCAGCCAGCCGGGCCGAGGACGTCGCGTTGCAGTAGGCCACGACCGCGGCCAGAGCCAGGGCGAGCAGCAGCCCGGAACCGGCGGCACCGGCCGCTGGGCCGAGCGCCGCGAAGATCCCAGCCCCGATCATCGAGCCCAGGCCGATCACCACCGCGTCGGACATGCCCAGACGACGCTTCATGGCGCCCGCGCCCGTCGGGGCTCCAACCGTGCTCATTCCGAACCCTTTCTCGCGCCGGTCTTCGACGTGGCGCACCGTAGCCCGACAACATGTCGGGCTGGCGCTGTCGCCCACACGTCAATGACCTTGGCAGAAGAGGAGTTCGTGGCGCGGCTTCGATATTCGACACGCTCGACTTGACAGAGAACCCTTCCACGACCAGCGCGGTGCGTGCGGCCGTCATCAGCTGGCGGCGGGAGCGCTCGCCCCAGGGTCGCTGGGATACCCGTCGCGCGGGGTCAGGTTTCCGATGTACCGCGCGGCGGACGACGAGGCCAGGGGGCAGAGGGAAGCGGATAGGAACACATCGAGAGGAGGCAGGAGGCGTTGGAACGAAACAGTCCCCTGCTGTCACGGCGCAGCCTCGCAGCTCAACTGCGCCTCCCGCCCCACAGCCAAAGGACCTCAAAATCATTCCGAACCAATATGAAACAGTGCCAAACGCTCAGTGAGGACCGCGCCGCTGCTGTGCTGGATGGCGTTGGCGATGAGCTTGCCGGCCACCAGCATGGCGTCGAAGAGCTGATCCTGCGCCTTGCCGTCCAGGACGTCGGCCAGGGCGGTGCGTACGGCGCGCTGCGGAGCATCGAGTCCGTCGAGCACCACATCACCGTGGATCAACAGGTCCCCGAGGCTACGGTCAGCACCAGTTCAGCAGTTGTCGGGGGCACCCTCGTCTCCTCGCGTCGGGAGGGGAGCTACGCGGCGACCCTGTCCGTGGCCGCGGTGTCGTCGTCGAAGGTCATCTCCGGTGCGGGCCGGCGGAAGCCCTTGGTCAGGACGGCCAGGTAGACGACGCCGATCGCCAGCCAGAAGCCGCCGATCTGGAGTGCGACGTCACCGAGCCTCGTGAGCAGGTAGACAGAAACGGCGGCGCCGATGGCCGGCATCACCAGGTACGAGAAGAGGCTGGGGGTGCGGCCGTTTCCGCGTTCGCGGACCAGGTGGGCGATCACGCAGACGTTCACCAGGGTGAAGCCGAGGAAGGCGCCGAAGTTGATGAATGAGGTGGCTGTGGTGAGGTCGAGTCTCATGGCGATGACACCGGCGGCCGCGGTCAGCAGCAGGTTCGGCACAGGCGTGCCGGTCTTCTTCGACAGGTTGCCGAAGACTGCCTTGGGCAGTGCGCCGTCGCGTCCCATGACGTACATAAGGCGGGCGGCGGAGGCTTGCAGGGCGATGCAGGAGGCTATGGATCCGGCGATGGTGACGAAGTTGATGATCTCGGCGTACGTCTCGCCGCCGACCTGGACCTTCAGGTGGTATGCCGCCGCGTCGACGTCAGCGAACTTCGCGCCGGGGTGGACCAGTTGCATCACGAAGGACAGCACGATGAAGATCGCTCCGGCGGCGATGACGCAGCCGATGATGCCGCGGCCGATCGTCCTCGCCCCGTCCCTGGCCTCCTCGCCCAGCGTGGAGACGGCGTCGAAGCCGAGGAAGGAGTACGCGGCGATGGCGGCGGCCGCCGTGACCGCACCGATCGAAGTGCCGGAGTTCCACAGGGCGTCCGTGGCGGGGGCAGAGGAGCCGTGCTTGCCGAGGAAGACGACACACAGGGTGGCGAAGAGGACCAGCGACCCCAGAGCGATGAACATCAGGACCTTGTTGACGCGGTCCGCGAGCTTCATGCCGAAGACGTTGATGGCGGTGGTGAGGCCCACCGAGACGATCAGCCAGACCCACTTGGGTACCTCAGGGAACTGGGCGTTGAAGTAGATCGCCGTGATCAGCCAGCCGACCATCGGGATGAAGAAGTAGTCGAGCAGCATCGCCCAGCCGGACAGGAAACCGATGCGGCTGTCGAGCATCTTGCGGGCGTAGGTGTAGACCGACCCCGCGCCGGGCACGGCGCGCGCCATCTTCGCGTAACTCAGCCCGGTGAGCAGCATCGCGAGGGTGGCGATGGCGAACGCGGTCGGGGCAACGCCGCCGCTGGTGGCGGCGACCACGCCGAAGACCGTGACGACGATGCCAGGGGAGATGTAGGCCAGGCCGAACAGGACGACGGAGAGGAGGCTCAGGTCGCCCTTCAGCCTCATGGTGCTCCCAGTGGTCTCGCTGTTCATCGTGGTGGCTCCTCGGTGGTGTGGGCGGGGTTCCAGGTGGCGGGGTCGATGCGGCCCCCGTACAGCGGGAGTTCGAGGGCCGGGTCGCCGGGGCGGAACTGGCTCCAGATTCGGTTGAGGCCGGCGGTGCCGTAGCGGCGGACGTTGCTGACCTCGTCGAGGTCGATCACGTCGGTGAGGGTGGAGTCGCCGGCATCGACGGTTTCGGCGCGCACCGTGCCCTGCGGATCGATGACGAGACTGCGGCCGATCCCGGAGGGGGCAGCGGAATTGACGCTGGCGACGAAGACCTGATTGGTGATGGCGTTGGCGCGGCTGAGAACGACTTCCTGCGCGCGATCGCTCGTCGATGTGCGAACCACGTTGACGATCAGCTCGGCGCCCATCCAGGCCAGATGGCGGGAGATCTCCGGGAACCAGGTGTCGTAGCAGATGGACAGTCCGATGCGGCCGACCCCGGCGAGGTCGACGACCTCGAACCGGTTGCCGGGTGTGGTCGTCTCGTACGGACGCCACGGGCAGATCTTGCGGTACGCGGCGAGGCGCTCACCCCGTGGTGAATAGACCGGTGTCGTGTTGTGGACACGGTCGCCGGTGCCTCGCTCGTAGACGCTGCCGGGTACCAGCCAGATGCCCAGATCCCCCGCGAGCTCGGCGAAGGCCGCATCGCGTTTGCCGTCGAGCGGCTCGGCGGCCTTCTCCGGGGTGGCCGGGACGCCGGGGGCGCTCTCGCCGAGGTGCAGTTCGGGGTAGACGACGAGGGCGCCGGGTGCGCGCAGTTTCACGCGCCGCTCCACGTCGGCGGCAAAGCCTGTGAGGTCGTCGGCCGGGCGGCCGGGCGCCTGGGCGAGGATCAGGGGCAGGGGGCGGGCCATGCGGAAACCAGCCAATCGAAAGGGTTGTTGTACTTGGAGAAGTCGACGGAGATTCGGGAGCCGATAACCGAAAATTCCGGTGGGGCAAGAATGCAGCCAGTCAGTCATAGCTTCAAATACTTGTGAGGGTTGATTAGCATGCCTTTGAGGCATGAAGGTGTCCTGCCTCCTCCGTCTCCCGAAGGGCTACCGCCATGGAGCTCCGAGTGCTGCGCTACTTCCTGACCATCGTGGAGACCGGTTCGGTCACCAAGGCTGCCGAGGTGGTCCGCGTCGCCCAGCCCTCGCTGTCGCGCCAACTGCGCGGCCTGGAAGGGACCTTGGGGATGACGCTCTTCGACCGCGGCGGCAAGCGGATGGTCCTGACGGCGGCCGGCCGGCGCTTCCTTCCCCTGGCCCGCGACCTGGTCGCCCGCGCGGACACCGCCGAGGCCGCAGTCGGTGCGCTGGCTGCCGGTCGTGCCATGCGGATCACCGTGGCGGCCCCGCCCACGACCATCACCGACGTGATCGCGCCGTTCCTGGCCACCTGGGGGCCGGAGGATCCGCTCGTCACCGTGCAGGCGGAGAGTCCGGCACATGCGTACCAGGCCCTTGCGAGGGGCGCCGATGTGGCCATCTCCTCGGCACCTTCGAGGCGCCGTTTCGCCGGGCTCCCGGTGGCCCACCTGCCGCTGTGGGCCTACGTCCCTACCGACCACGCCTGGGCGGACCGGGACCGCGTCACCATCAGGGAACTTGCCACGCAGCCCCTCATCGTCCTCACCCCGGCGCACGGCACCCGCCGCATCCTGGATCACGCCGTGCAGGATGCGGACGCCTCGTGCGACATCGTGCTCGAATGCGACACCCCGCACGTCGCGCAGGCCATGGCGGCTTCGGGCCACGGCGTCGCGGTGGTCTCCGACGATCCCCGCTTCGACCTGCACCCGCTGCTGATCCTCGACAGCACGGGCGAACCGCTGCAGATCCACCTGCACGCGGCGTGGGGCGCCGACCACTATGCGCTGCGCAGCATCGAGGCATTCGCGGCCGGGTTGTCACGTTTTTGTGTCGAGCGGTACGGGCCACAGGTCTCCGCCCGCCTGTGAACTACAGCGACGACTACAGACCACGGCCCTGGCCGCGACGCGAGGCGTGAGTGCACGCCGCCCCGACGGCCGACAGCCAAGGAGAGCTGGAGGTATGCCTGGCAGGCAGCCCGAGCAGACCGGGCAGGCATTGGACGGCGGCCCCGGTGCGCCCCACCATGCAGCGATATCCCGCCATCAGCTGCCAGCCCGAGAGGACATCGGACCATGCCGAGACCGTTCCACACCCGACGGCTACGCCGTGCCGCTGCCGTCGCCGCCGTGCTCGCGGGGCTGTTCGCCGTCCCGCCACCGACGACGGCGGCACCCGCCGCGAACGCCACCACCGCCGCAACCGCACCCGTACCGGGTGATCCGCTCACCGGAAGCGGCGCGGTGAACCGGACCGAACTCACCGCCGGCCAACTCACCGGGAGCAGCGCCGAGGACACCGTGCCCGACAGCGCCTTCGCCCTACCGACGGGGGCGGCGCCACCCACCCACAGCTTCGAAGGCACCCTCACCCTCAACGGCCTCTCCACCGCGGGCGGATTCCGCGCACTGAAAGACCCGAACGGATACGCGGACACAGCAGCGACCCGGCACCTGCCACCGATCGACATCGCGCTCGTGCAGAACGGCAGCCACCTCGTCCCGGCGAAGCGCGGGTTGCAGTACACGGGGAACCAGGCGTGGAACCTGTCAGTGGGACCCGGCCGCGCGTGGAACGAGGACGGCGACGGCCAACGCACCCGCGCCTCCCTGCCGTTCGCGCTCGTCGAGCGCAACGCCAACTGCGTGCACAACGGCACCCTGACATTCCTCTTCGACGACACATCGGTCTCCGAAGTCCGCTACCAGATCACCACGGAGACCTGCGAGTACTTCCAGTTCGACATGTGGGGCCAGGTACCGGCCGACTACCGGCCCGGCCCCGTCGACGGCGCCGAGAACCTGCGCGACGCATACGCCTCCGAGGTCAAGGACCGGCTCCCGACCAAGCCCGTCTCGGCGCTGGCCACCGACTACCCGGACAGTGGCGTGGACGTGACGAAGTTCAGCTCCGGCATCACGCCGTCCGCGCTGAGCACCTTCGGCGTCAACTTCCACGGAGTCCACTACGTGGGCAACTGCCGTACCCGGCAAGGGGAGTACCCGTTCTGCGGCCAGATGCTTCTGCCTTCGTACTCGACCGCGAAGTCGGCGTTCGCGGGAACAGCCATGCTGCGTCTGGCGCAGCGCTACGGTCCGGCCGTGGCCCAGGAGAAGCTCTCCGACCGAATCCCCGAGACCGCCGGCAACACTGCCTGGAGCGGCGTCACCCTCGACCACACCCTCGACATGGCCACCGGGAACTACACCTCGCCCGGCTACGAGAGAGACGAAGCGGGCAGCACCATGGCGGACTTCTTCGCAGCCGAGCCCTACGCAGACAAGATGCGACTCGCTCTGTCCTTCCCGCGTCGGGCCAGTCCCGGCAGCAAGTGGGTTTACCACACCTCCGACACTTTCCTCGCCACCCAAACGATGAACAACTACCTGCAGGAGAAAGGCGGTTCGGACGCCGACATCTTCGCCATGCTCCGCGACGACGTGCTCGAACCCATCGGCATCGGGCCCGACTCCCTCGTCTCCTCCCGCACCGACAACAGCCCCGGCGGAGCACCCTTCGGCGGCTACGGCATGTTCTGGACGCAGGACTCCATCGCCAAGTTCGCGAAGTTCCTCAACAACGACCACGGCACCGTCAACGGCAAGCAGATACTCGACCCGGCACTGCTCGCGGCCACCATGCAACGCACACCGGAGGACCGGGGCATGACCACCACCGGCGCCAAGCCCATGAAGTACCAGAACGGCGTCTGGGGCCGTAAGTTCACCTCCGCCGACAACCCCGCCTACACCAGCCCCTTCTACGTACCATTCATGTCGGGATACGGTGGCATCACCGTCGCGATGATGCCGAACGGCGCCACCTACTACTACTTCAGCGACAACAACGAGTTCAGCTGGAACGCCGCCGTCGCCGAAGCCAGCAAGCTGGCGCCCATGCCCGGCGCGGCGGCTACTGCGAGATAGACCCCACCACATCCCCGAACTCCTCGACTGAACCGACATCCACAGCGTTGAGCTGCGGCAACAGTTTCAACACGTCGTCGCACACAGGCGGCATCCCGCTGACGCAGAGGGCTGTCACGTCCCAGCCGAATCGATCAAACGCCCTCTCAGGGTGAGGGTTGCTGTTGTGTGGCGTGGTCGACGCCGTGCTGCAGGATGTCGCAGGTGTGCTGGAATTCGTCCATCAGCCGGGCTGCCTCAGCCAGCAGGATTCCGTAGGGGTAGGACGGGTCGCTGATGCGCAGGGGGCTGTTCTGTGCGTCGTTGGTGAGCTGGTGGTGGACGTCTTGGGCGTCGCTGGCCGCCTGGCACAGCTGCTGGGCCTGGTCTTTGAGGCGGTCTTGGTCGATCTCGCTGAACAGGCCGGTGATCTGGGCGAGGGAGGCCAGGAAGTCTCCGTAGGCGTGGAAGAAGCGGCGTTGTTCGTGATCGGTGCGCTCGTCGTGGTCCTGTTCCTGGTCCAGGCTGCGGGTCATCGACGCGGTCTGGTGGGAGACCCGTTCCAGTGCGTCGAGGACGGCCTGGTAGCCGGCGAAGGTGACGGGGTGGCCGTGTCTGCGCCGGAGCAGGTGGCGGGGGTTGTAGTAGATGCTTTCGCGCGCGGTGCTCATGGAGGACTGGGCCTGGGTGACGATGGATCCCAGGGAGGCGGCGCGCTGGCGCCAGTGTGCGGTGCGTTCCTTGTGCAGCTGCTCCTCCTCCCGCAGGGAGGGGTAGATGTCGCTGATCAGGTCGCACAGTGACTGGGCGAGGGTGCGGATGCCGTATTCGGCGCTGCGGTAGCGCAGCGGCGGCAGTACGAGGAGGTTGACCAGCACGCCCACGCCGCAGCCGATGAAGACGAGCAGGATGATCTGGCCGAGCTGGGTGAGCGCCTGTGCTGAGCTGGTCGCGGACACGTAGGTGGAGAAGGCGAAGAGGGCTGCTGTGGCCACCTGGGAGCCCTGGGAGCCCAGCGGGCGCCATCGGCCGATGCTGAGGGCGACCAGCGCCACCAGAACGAAGGTCAGCAGGTCGGGACCGGCCAGCAGGCCGAGCGCCGCCTGCAGGGCCACCCCGGCCGAGACCGCACCGACGTAGCGCAGTGCCTGTGTCACGGACTGGTAGACGGTGACCTGCATGATCAGAACTGCGGAGAACGGGGCGAAGGCCGGGGAGGTCGCCTGCATCAGGTTGTAGGCGACCACCCAGGAGAGGGTGGCCGCGAGGGTGCTTTTCCCGATCAGTTCCAGGGTGTGCCGCTCGTGTCCGTCCGAACCGGCTGCCCGCCGCAGCCACTGCCTCATCCGGGCGTACCGGCCCTGTGCCGCCGCCCGGCACCTTGCCGACGGTGCCGCTGACTGTGCCATGCCCATCTCCTGACCAGTGCTGCTTTCGGTGCTGTTCTGCGACTGCCCCGCTCTTCTCTCCCAGCCACACGTGAACAACCACCCAACAGCCCCACGGGGCCGTCCCTCCGGATGACGGGGCGAGGACTTCTGGCGTCCTGTGTTTTTAGCGGTCGGCGCTGCCGCCGTGGCGGAGTCGGTCGGCGTGGTGGGTGAGGGTGTCGACGCGGTCCGCGAGATCGGGGTGGTCGGCCGTGAGGTGGGTGTGGGTGTCGGCGAGGGCGGTGATGAGGTTGGCGGCGTCGTTGTCGGCGAGAGCGGCGACGAGGTTCGCCTGAGACGTGCGGGCCGGAGCGGGAAGGTCCGAGAGGGCTGTGATCTGGCCTGCGAGCTGTCGCAGGTCGGCGGCGTTGGCCCGGGCCCAGGTGGTGAGGGTGCGGTCACCGGCCCGGCGGTTGCGGGTGGCCGTCACGCGTTGTTCGCCGGTGCTGCCGGGGGCTCCGGGGCGTACGCGCAGGTAGCGCCGTTCCGCGGCCTGGCGGCTGGCGACGCCCAGGGGCTGGGCCAGATCGGCCCAGCTGGTGCCCGCTGCGCGGGCTGCCTCGATCAGTCCGGGCTCCCATCCGGCGAGCTGTTCACGCAGTTCGCGCAGCGCCAGCAGGACGGCCATGACCTCTTCGGACGTTGCCGGGCGGTTGCTCGGCTCGTGTGGTGGCGGGGTGCTCTGCGCGGTGCGGACGGCTGCGCCGATGGCGTCCAGCGCTATGGCGGCGGCGCGGACCGAGGTGGGGTCGCCGACGGTAGGGGATGCGTTCACGGCCAACTCTTTCTCCGGTGTCACTGTTCCGATGACTCTGCAACTTGTCATCGTCTGGATGACATGTTACAACAGTGCCAGACGAAGCGCATTGGCAGTTTCTGCCAGACCTTTGGAGGTGTATTCGCGATGTTGATGCGCACTGACCCCTTCCGCGAGCTCGACCGGATCGCCCAGCAGTGGACGGGCGCGAGCGGTACTTGGTCCAGGCCCTCGGCGATGCCGATGGATGCCTACCGGCAGGGCGAGGCGTATGTGATCGCCCTGGACCTGCCCGGTGTCACCAAGGACGCGATCGACATTGATGTCGAGCGGAACATGCTCACCGTCAAGGCCGAGCGCCGCCCGGCGGTGAGTGCGGACGACGTGCAGATGGAGCTCTCCGAGCGGCCGCTGGGCGTCTTCTCCCGCCAGCTGGTGCTGGCCGACACACTGGACACCGAGCGCATCACGGCCGACTACGACGCAGGTGTACTGACCCTGCGCATCCCGATCGCCGAGCGCGCCAAGCCTCGCAAGATCGCGATCGGCAGCCAGTCCGAACCCCAGCAGATCAGCAGCTGAGGAAGGCCGCCTGCATACCAGCCGCTCTCGGGCCGGCGTCATCCCGCGCGCGTCGGCAGGGTTGCGGCGGGCGAGCATCGACCCGCCGCCCCCTGCCCGCCTTTCCCGGGCCGGAACTCTCCGGCCGGCCCGGGGCATCACGTTCCACCAGCAAGCGACCCGCTCACCCCACTTCAGCAGGATTGCCGGTACCCGAACCGGCCGACCGTCCCTGCCGGCGACCACGCCGTGGGACGAGAAAGGCAACTGCCCACGATGTCTACGCTGCGTGCATCGTCCGCCCACCCGCCCCGCATGGCGTACGACGAGATGCTGGAGAAAATCCGGTACGAAGGCGCTTACCCCACCCGGGAGAGGGCCGCGGAGGTCACGCGTGCCGTGCTGGCGGCCCTGGGCCGGCAGCTGACCGGCGAGGAACGCGTCGATCTCGCCGCCCGTCTTCCCCTCGAAGCCGCCCTCGTTTTCACCAGTGAGGTCCCCGACCGCCGACCGTCCACGGGCTGGGGCTTCGTCAAGGAACTGGCCGCCCGCACCGGCGCCAGCCCCGCGACCACCCGCTGGGACACCGGAGCCGTCCTCGCCGCAGTCAGCCACCTCGCGGGCCCCGGCCTCATGGACCGCATCCTCGCCCAGCTTCCTACCGGGTGGGCGCTACTCTTCGGCCGCGCCGAACTGATCCAGGCCGCGTAACTGGCTGCCCCGGGCCGTCGACGGACCAGGATGGACGTGGGCCGCGACCGGCAACAGGTAGTGAGTGGTGAGCAAGCGCGACCCCGGCACGGTCGTGGCCTCGTTGGCGCGCAGTGATCTCCCGAGAGCGGTCACCTTTGCGTTCCGTCGGGGCTCGGCCGTGCGCGGGTGGGTTCCCTCGCGAAGCTCGCTGTGCTGGACGGTCTTCGGCTGGTCAGGGGGAGAGGCCGGCGTCGCGGGCCAGGAGGGCGGCTTGGACGCGGTTGGTGACGTCGAGTGTGGCGAGGATGCGGCTGACGTGGGCTCTGACGGTGCTGGTACGCCGCCGCGACCTACCTCCAGCGGATCCTCACTCTGGGCGCCGAGTGGGCCGAGTGGATAACCACACCGCCACCCAATGTCTACATCGGCCGTGTTAGATTTCTGTGCGTCTGGCGGAGAGGTAATCGGCATCGATCGGTTACGGAGGAAAGTGGGTGAGCTCCCCGATGGGGGCCAACGGGAGGGGCCACGTCTGCCTCCGCCCCTGCCGTGGCCGAGTCGGCTCAAGTACCAAGACCCTTTGGTGCGCACCTCAGAGGCGCGAGCGCATGGATCGCGATCGCGGGGCACACACTGGCGCGGAGGGGCGCCAATCAACTGACGACAAGGAGCGGGAAGCATCATGACCGTGGTGGCCGGTGAGCAGACGCGAACGCAGGTGGAGGAAGAACTCGCAGAGCTTGTGTACGCGGATCCGTCGTCGGTGACACCGCAGGACGCGCGGGCGATCTCCAAGCCTTTCTTCGACCGGCTCGGCGAGTTCGAGGAGGGGACGCACGAGTATCAGTACGTGCGCAACTGCCTGATCGAGATGAACCTTTCCCTCGTGCAGTACGCCGCCTCGCGGTTCAAGCACCGTGGCGCGCAGGAGATGGAGGACATCGTCCAGGTTGGCACGATCGGCCTGATCAAGGCGATCGACCGGTTCGACCTGTCCCGTGAGGTGGAGTTCGCCTCCTTCGCTGTTCCCTACATCACGGGTGAGATCAAGAGGTTCTTCCGTGACACCTCCTGGGCGGTGCATGTGCCGCGCCGTCTGCAAGAGGCGCGTCTGGAACTGTCCAAGGCGACTGAGGAGTTGCGTACCCGTCTGGGACGTTCCCCCTCGACGGCGGAGCTCGCGGAGCTGATGCAGCTGGAGCCCTCCGAGGTGGCTCAGGCGCAGATGGCCTCCAACGGCTACAACGCCGCCTCGCTGGACGCTGCCGTGACGAGCCAGGACGACGGGTCCGACACCGCGCTCGCCGATTTCATCGGCTTCGAAGAGAACTCCTACGAGCTCATCGACAACTTTCACTCCCTGGCGCCACTGGTCGCAGAACTCGACGAGCGGGAACGCACCCTCATCCACCTCCGCTTCGTCCAGGAGATGACGCAGACCCAGATCGGTGAAGAGTTGGGCTGCTCGCAGATGCACGTCTCCCGCTTGATCAGCCGTGTCGTGACCAAGCTTCGCGCCAGCCTGCTGGCCACCGACTAGCCACCCCCGGAAATTTCCGACGCCCGGGGGCCCGCATGGCCCCCGGGCGTGGCGTTGGCGACTGAGCACCCGAGTCGCCCTGGCCACGCGCGCACCGCGCCGGCGACCGGCGTACAGGGGCGGACCGGTCAGTCGTGACACTGCCCGATCCGCCCGCCCGCCCGTGCGGAGCCACACCCGCCTGTCCCGGGAGGGCTACTGCGGGGTGGTGGTGAGGGCATCGGGGTAGGTCGTGAAGATCTGGTCCAAGCCGATGATGCGCAGAATGCGGGCGGTGTTGGCGGGAACCGCGGCCAGGGCGACAGCGGCACCATGTCGGCCTGCGATGTCGCGGGCAGCCAGCAGGGCGCTGATGCCGCTGGAGTCGCAGAAGTCCAGCCGGGCCATGTCCAGAACCAGCAACTGGCCGCTGGTGAGGGTGAGGTTGCCGAGCGCCTGACGGAGTTCAGGGGCGGATACGTGGTCGAGTTCGCCGGTGATCTCCAGTACGGGACCGGTGGCAGCGTCTCGGGTGGTGATCGTCAGCGGCCTCATGTCGAGGTTCTACTCCCATCGTTGGTCGGGGGAACGGGTATGCCGAGGGCGAGCAGGGCGGTGTCGTCGTCCAGGCCTTCACCGAAGCCTGCGAGCAGCTCGGTCAGGGCAGTGACCAGGGAACGGGGTCCGGTCGGGACTCTCGCGGTCACGAAGGCGTGCAGCGCCTCCTCGCCGTACAGGGCACGTGTCGGGCCGACCCGTGCTTCGGTCAGACCGTCCGTGTAGAGGAGCAGGGTGTCGCCAGGAAGGAGCACGGTGCGGGCGGCTGTGAACTGCGCCTGTGGCAGGGCACCGACGAGCATCCCACCCGGGGTGGCGAGGTAGTCGGCGGTGCCGTTGGCGCGCTGGATCAGGGCCGATGGGTGACCACCCGAGGCCAGGTGCACCGTGCAACTGGCCTCGCCTGGTTCCAGGATGCCGAGTACGGCGGTGCAGTAACGGGCGTCACCGCTGCTGTATCGCTCGTTCAGCACGGCATTGAGTGTGGTCAGCACGCTGACAGGGTCCGGGTCGTGCAGGGCGGCGGCGCGCAGGGTGTAGCGGGCCAGCGAGGTCACCGCAGCCGCTTTGGGGCCCTTGCCGCACACATCGCCGAGGAAGAACCCCCACCGGGTGCCGTTGCCGTCCAAAGGGAACAGATCGTAGAAGTCGCCGCCCAGCAGGTCCGGGGAGGCGGTGTGGTAGTACGAGGCGGCCTCCAGACCCGGTACCGCGGGCAGCACGGAAGGAAGCAGGCTCTGTTGCAGTACCTGCAGGGCTTCCTGGAGCCGTGCGCGGTCGGCCTCGGCCTGGCGGTGCGCCTTCTCGGCAGCCTGACGACCGCGCAGCAGTTCGGCTTCGTAGGCGCGCCGGTCCCGGGCGTCGAAGACGGTGGTGCGGATCAGTATCGGTTCGCCGTCGTCACTGGTCTTCACCTTGGAGGTGACCAGCACGGGAAGCCTCTGCCCCTTGGCTGCTTTGATGTCCAGGGCGATGCCGCTGATCTCACCCTGCATCTGCAGCAGCGGCGCGAAGTGTGTCTCGTGGTAGAGCTTGCCGCCCACGGTGAGCAGGTCAGGGAAGCGCATCCGGCCCACCACCTCGCGCCGAGTCAGCCCCAGCCACTCCAGCAGAGTGGTGTTGATCTTGGCGATGGTGCCATCCATGAGTGTCGACAGATACCCGCAGGGCGCCTGCTCGTACAGCTCCTCGGCGCTGTCCTCCAGCAGGGCGGAGAAGACCGCGTCGGTGGTGTCCGCGCCCTCCTCACCATCCGGCTCATGGGGCAGCTCGCCGGTGCGGCTCATCACCGGCGCGCTCCCAGGAAGGTGACGATCGCCTCTGCCGTGGCCTGCGGTGCACTCAGCTGCGGGCAGTGCCCGGTCGCCTCCAGCGTAATCAGCCGACTGCCGGGGATCGCGGCGTGAACGTAGGCGCCCACCTCACGGGGAGCGATCACATCCTGCACACACTCCAGGACAAGCGTCGGCACCGCAACGTCCTGCAGATCCTCGCGGCTGTCGGACAGGAACGTGGTGCGGGCGAAGACCCGGGCCATGTCCGGGTCGGTCGCGCAGAACGACGCGGTCAGTTCCTCACCGAGCTCCGGCCGGTCCGCGTTCCCCATGATCACCGGAGCCATCGCCGCAGACCAGCCCAGATAGTTCGACTCCAGGGACTCCAGGAGCTCATCGATGTCCTCGGCGCTGAACCCGCCCCGATACCCCTCATCGTCGATGTAGCGGGGGGAGGGGGCGACCATCACCAGACGGGAGATCCGCTCCGGGGCGGCCGCCGCCGCGAGCACCCCGACCATGGCACTGACCGAGTGCCCCACCATCGCAACGTCCCGCAGGTCCAGCGCCTCACAGACCTCCACGACATCCTGGGCGTACCCGTCAAGCACGTTGTAGCGCTGCTCGTCCCACGCCAACGCGTCCGCGCGGCCTGACCCGACATAGTCGAAGAGCACCACCCGGTACTCCTTCGCCAGCATCGGCACGACCAGTCGCCACATGTTCTGGTCACAGCCGAACCCGTGCGCCAGCAGCACCACCGGCCCATCGGCGCGACCGGTGACCACCACGTTGTTCCTGCGCACGATATCCATGCCGCTCATCCTTCCACTGGCCCATCGCCCACCTGGAACCGGCCGTGGCGCGGTCATCGAGCATTCGACGCTCGACGCCGAGTTGCAGCTCGGCACCGGGAGGGCGCACCGGAGGGAAGGACTCGCCCTGTGGGGACCGGCGGCGCGGCGCTTTTGTCCCGGCGGGACCAAGACCCGGATCTCCGGAACCACGGCATGCGGTTCGGGCGGTTGCAGATCCGCCACGCGCGGCGCGGCGGGTTCACCGCTGCCAGGGTCACCTGTCCGGCATACGCCGCGGCAGGCGCATTCTGCGGGCCGGCCGCGCCCGGCCCGCAGAATGACGGTTTTAGTACTGTTCGGTCTCGACGAAGCCGGCGTCCGCGTCGTCTGCGGCGGGGGAGAAGGTGTCGACAGCGGCGATGGGGTCGAAGCCGGGAGGCGAGTCCTTCAGCGCGAGGCCCATGCCGGTCAGCTTCGCCTTGATCTCGTCGATCGACTTCGCACCGAAGTTGCGGATGTCGAGGAGGTCGGCCTCGGAGCGGGCCACGAGCTCACCCACGGAGTGGATGCCCTCGCGCTTGAGGCAGTTGTACGAGCGGACAGTGAGGTCCAGGTCCTCGATCGGCAGCACCAGGTCGGCGGCGAGTGCGGCATCGGTGGGGGAGGGGCCCATGTCGATGCCCTCGGCTTCGATGTTGAGCTCGCGGGCCAGACCGAACAGCTCGACCAGGGTCTTGCCGGCGGACGCCATGGCGTCACGCGGGCGCATGGCCTGCTTGGTCTCGACGTCGACGATCAGCTTGTCGAAGTCGGTGCGCTGCTCGACACGCGT
>NZ_JBVIHP010000038.1:0-79611 GCF_055570235.1 Streptomyces sp. NPDC031274
CCATCGAAGCCGCCTGCCGCATCGTCATCCTCGAAGACCAACTCCAAGAAGCCCAGCGCATCAACACCGAACACCACCACACCACCCAATCAGCGGGCCCACCGGCCGCCGTCTGATGTGGTGCGCAACCCTGGTCTCCTGATCTGCGCCGAGGTCGGCGTACGTGCCGTCGGCGCCGGCGTCTGTCCGGTTGGTACCCCTGGGCCATTTGCGGCCTTCGAATCGTGAAGCGTGACAACTCCCCCTCAACGCTGCGCTCCGGGTGGATCAATATCTATGACCGCGAGCTGAGGATTTAGCGTTTCCCACTGGGAGTGTTCTTACCGCAACGAAGAGAACGGAATTATTCAGCGTACGCGGGCCATAACGGCGTGCTACTGTCGTCCTCAGTTGCAGTTGTGGTTCCCAAATCTTCAAGCACCTTCGCCGCTTTTTTCTTTCGGTGGAAGTGTTTCTGAATTTCCGGTCATTATCCGGGCGGGGCATCATCACGGCGACCCGGTGTCCGTGCATTGCGGGTCCCGGCGTACTGCCCCCAAGGAGATATAGACATGGCATCAGGCACTGTGAAGTGGTTCAACGCGGCCAAGGGTTTCGGCTTCATCGAGCAGGACGATGGCGGCGCTGACGTGTTCGCCCACTTCTCGAACATCGCCGCCCAGGGTTTCCGTGAGCTGCTCGAAGGCCAGAAGGTCACTTTCGACATCGCGCAGGGCCAGAAGGGCCCGACGGCCGAGAACATCGTTCCGGCCTGACGCCGACGCGTACTTCGTAGCTGGGGCCCGCATCCCTCGGGGTGCGGGCCCCAGCTGCGGGCATTTCCCGCAGTGATGTCGTACGGAGCAACCGCCGCACGCAGCTCCTTCGCCAAGGATGCTCGCTCAATCGGGTCCGCCCTGCACTCCTTCGACATCCTGAATTGCACGTCCACATGACGTCACCCATTTCACCGCCTGCACCCCGCCCCGGGTTCGCCGCAGGCCAGATTAACTCTCGCATTCTCTTCGGCCCGTTCTTGTGATTCCCCGCGCTGTTCTTCCGCTGCGGGAATTCCTTGATACGTGCCGTATCAAGGAAGGTTCTGAATGAACCCCACACGTACGAACGACCGCTCCTCCCGCACCCGCAGCCGCACCGGCGGCCCCGCTTTCGGCTCCGGCGCCCGTTCGGACCGGGGCAGCCGCTTCGGTTCGCCCGCCCCGAGCCGTTCAGGGGGCCCGCGCCGCTCGGGCGGCCACAGTCGTCGGCCCGCAGCGGTCCAGGGAGAGTTCGCCCCGCCGAAGACGATCACCCCCGCGCTGCCCGCCGTCGAGGCGTTCGCCGAACTCGACATGCCCAAGCAGTTGTTGGCCGCGCTCACCGCCCAAGGTGTGAGCGTCCCGTTCCCGATCCAGGGTGCGACCCTGCCCAACACCCTCGCGGGCCGCGACGTACTCGGTCGCGGGCGCACCGGCTCCGGCAAGACCCTCGCCTTCGGCCTGGCCCTGCTGGCCCGTACCACCGGACAGCGCGCCGAACCCCGCCAGCCGCTCGCCCTGATCCTCGTGCCGACCCGTGAGCTGGCACAGCAGGTGACCGACGCGCTCACCCCCTACGCCCGCTCGGTCAAGCTGCGCCTGGCCACCGTCGTCGGCGGCATGTCGATCGGCAGGCAGGCGAGCGCGCTGCGCGGCGGCGCCGAGATCGTCGTCGCGACGCCTGGCAGGCTCAAGGACCTCATCGACCGGGGCGACTGCCGGCTGAACCAGGTCGGCATCACCGTCCTGGACGAGGCCGACCAGATGGCCGACATGGGCTTCATGCCCCAGGTCACCGCGCTGCTCGACCAGGTGCGCCCCGAGGGCCAGCGGATGCTGTTCTCGGCCACGCTCGACCGCAACGTCGACCTCCTGGTCCGCCGCTACCTCACCGACCCGGTCGTCCACTCCGTCGACCCCTCGCAGGGCGCGGTCACCACGATGGAACACCAC
The DNA here is from genome assembly GCF_055570235.1 of Streptomyces sp. NPDC031274. Lineage (NCBI taxonomy): Bacteria > Bacillati > Actinomycetota > Actinomycetes > Kitasatosporales > Streptomycetaceae > Streptomyces > Streptomyces sp. NPDC031274. Next base: position 1,971 of record NZ_JBVIHP010000038.1, read on the forward strand.
GTCCTGCACGTCCACGGCGCCGACAAGCAGCGGACGACCACGGAGATCGCGGCGCGCGAGGGCCGGGTGATCATGTTCCTGGACACCAAGCACGCCGTCGACCGGCTCACCCAGGACCTGCTGAACAGCGGCGTCCGCGCCGCCGCCCTGCACGGCGGAAAGTCCCAGCCGCAGCGCACCCGGACCCTGACCCAGTTCAAGAGCGGTCATGTGACGGTGCTCGTCGCGACGAATGTCGCCGCACGCGGCATCCACGTCGACAACCTCGACCTCGTCGTCAATGTCGACCCGCCGACCGACCACAAGGACTACCTCCACCGCGGCGGCCGCACCGCACGGGCCGGTGAGTCCGGCAGCGTCGTCACCCTGGTCACCCCGGGCCAGCGCCGTGACATGACCCGCCTCATGACGGCCGCCGGAATCGTGCCGCAGACCACCCAGGTCCGCTCCGGCGAAGAGGCCCTCAGCCAGATCACCGGCGCCCAGGCCCCCTCCGGCATCCCCGTGACGATCACCGCACCGGTGGCCGAGCGACGGGGGCGCTCCGCGGCCTCACGCGGCCGACGGAGTCCCGCTTCGGCTACTCGGCGCGCCAATGTGCGGCAGTCGACCTTTGACGCGGCGGCCTAGAACCTTCGTGATCAGAAAGCTGACCCATCTCTGCAGGAGGTACGTTTTGACGCTGGTTCAGATGCAGCCCCGCTCGGCGAATGCCACCCCCGTACGCAGGACGGTGGCCGACACCATGGACGCGGCCGCACCACAGGTCTGTGACGACATGACCATCGAGGTCGCCCTGTCCGTCATGGACAGCGCCCGCACCGGCCACCTGCTCGTCTGCGACAACGACGGCCTGTGCACCGGCGTGGCCACCCACGCCCAGCTCGCCGCACTCCGCGACAGCCCCGCGTACACCGACCGGGTCCAGCTGCGCGACGTCCTCGGCAACCGCGGCCCGTTCACCTCACCCGTGACGACGATGACCGAGGCAGAGCACGCGATGCGCAGCCGCCGGCTCGACGCCCTGCCTGTCGTCGACGAACACGGCAGTGCTCTGGGCGTTCTCGCCCTGGCCGGCTGAATCACCTCACTGCGGCAGAAATCTCCCCGTTCGCTCTTCTCCTTGTGAGGCATCATGCGCTGTGTCATCGCCCGCTTCCCGTTCGACCTCACCAAGAGCGGCGTCCTGGAATCGATGAAGGGCGTCAAGCCCGAGCAGGTGTCAGGTGAGTCCGTGATCATCGGCCGTCGCACCTACCCCGTCAAGCAGGTCGGCCAGGTCATCACACGCCAGGACCGCCGCGACTTCAGCGCAGGCGAAGTCATCCGGGCCATGGCCCAGCTCGGCTTCACCTGCCGCGGCCTGCCCCAGGCCGCGGCCGCGCCCACGCGCGTCCTCAGCCCGAACGCGTTCCAACAGGCTTCCGCGATGCTCGGAGCCCCCGCGGCCGTCTGACCGGCAGGCAGACACAAGCCGCCACCAGAACACCAGTGAGGGTCCGACCGGGGTACGCCGGTCGGACCCTCACCTCGTCATGCCCGGGGTCGGCCAGTGGTGGGACCGGGGAGTACCTCCATGTCGCTCGTCAGCTCTGTGCCGGAGCCCTCCGCACTTCTGCCAGCAGGTTGTCCACGTCCGCGAAGTCCAGCGGCACGATGGGCAGCTTCGCGAGCTGGCTCAGCCTCATGTTCGCGATCATCCGGTAGCGGTGGCTGCCCTCCTTCGGGTACGCGTCGCCCATGGTTTCCCGTACGCGCTCAAGGAGACGGTCGACGGCGGGGCCTCCCACGGGGTGCGCGCGCCACTCGCCGATAGTCGAGTCGGCGTCCAGGAGGGGGGCGTACGGGTCTCCCTCGACCGTGACCGTCGTGGTCAGGCGGATGTCGCGGCTGGAGGCGCCTACGTCGACGCGGTATTCGAGTCCTTCGACGAGCCAGGTGTCGACGCCGATGTCGAAGTACGCGAGGTCCGCGCGGGCTATGCGAAGGGTGACATCACGGGTGTCCCCCGGGGCGAGCAACACCGTGGCGAAAGCCTTCAACTCCCGGACGGGACGGGCTACTTGCGAGCCCGGTGCACCCACGTACACCTGCACCACCTCGTGCCCGGCGCGCGGACCGGTGTTCGTGACGGTCACGGTGACGTCGAGCCCGGTGGCGTCCTGGGCCACCCGTAGATCGGTCTGTTCGAAGGTCGTGTACGACAGGCCGTGCCCGAAGGGGTACGAGACCTCCGTCTCGCGGGCGTCGTAGTGGCGGTATCCGACGAACAGCCCCTCGCCGTACCGCGCATGGTTCCTCTCTCCCGGCCAGTCGAGGTGGGCAGGGGTGTCGGCGAGGCGCAGCGGAACGGTTTCGGTGAGGCGGCCGGACGGGTTGGCGTGACCGAAGAGCAGGTCCGCGGTGGCGGAGCCACCGGCCTGGCCGGCCAGCCAGCCCTCCAGGACGGCCGGTACGTCGTCGATCCAGCCGGAGAGGCGGACGACGCTGCCGTTGGCGAGGACCACGACCGTGTTCGGATTGACTGCCGTCACTGCGGCGAGCAACTCGGTTTGCTCGAAGGGGAGTTCGATGTGGTCGCGGTCGTACCCCTCGGACTCGAAGCTCGGCGGCAGACCGAGGAAGAGGACGGCCACGTCGGCTTCGCGGGCGGCGCGTACGGCTTCCTCGCGCAGACCGGTCACGTCGCCGTCCGGGTCGTCGACGGGGAAGCCGGGCGCGAAGTCGATACGTGCGTCGGGCGCGGCGGCGGTGAGCGCGCCGAGCGCGTCGTCCAGCCGGGTCGGGGTGACGCGCGAACTGCCCGCACCCTGGTAGCGGGGCGTACGGGCGAACTCGCCGAGTACCGCGATGCGTGCCTCGGTGGCCGGGTCGAGGGGCAGCAGCCCGCCCTCGTTCTTCAGGAGTACGGCACCGCGGACGGCGGCCTCTCGGGCGAGGGCGTGGTGTGCGTCCGGGTCGTAGGAGGCGTCCGGGTCGGCATGCAGGACCGCCCTGCGGGCGAGTGCGACGACGCGTGCGGCGCTGACGTCGAGGGTCTTCTCGTCGATCTCGCCGGAGGCCACCGCCTCGACAAGACGGGCGGGGCCGAATCCCGAGGACGAGGGCATTTCGAGGTCGAGTCCGGCGGCGAGGGAACGGGCCCGGTCGACGACGGCGCCCCAGTCCGAGACGACGACGCCTTCGTAGCCCCATTCGTCGCGCAGCAGCTCGGTGAGGAGCCAGTGGTTCTCCGAGGAGTGCACGCCGTTGAGGCGGTTGTAGGCGCACATGACGGTCCAGGGCTTGGCCTCGGTGACCACGCGGCGGAAGGCGGGGAGGTAGATCTCGCGCAGGGTGCGGGCGTCGATGTCGGAGCTGACCGTCATGCGGTCGTTCTCCTGGTTGTTGGCGGCGAAGTGTTTGAGGGAGGTACCGACGCCCTGCGACTGGACGCCGTTCACCCAGGCGGTACCGAGGGCGCCGCTGAGCAGCGGGTCCTCGGAGAAGTACTCGAAGTTGCGCCCGCACAGGGGGCTGCGCTTGATGTTGACGCCGGGGCCGAGGAGTACGTGCACGCCCTGGGCGAGCGACTCGCGGCCAAGCGCCCGGCCGACGCGTTCGGCGAGAGCGGCGTCCCAGCTGCTCGCGAGGGTGACGGCGGGCGGGAAGCAGGTGGCCGGGGCGCTGTCGATGATGCCCAGTTGGTCGACCCGGTCGTCTTTCTGCCGGCGCAGTCCGTGCGGTCCGTCGGCGAGGCGGAACTCCGGGATGTCCGCGTGCGGGAAGCTCTCGGTGTTCCACCAGCTCGCCCCGGTCGTCAGGGTGGCCTTCTCTTCGAGGCTCAGCCGGGCCACCGCTTCTTCGGGGGTGGTGGCTGCCGTGGGGTCGGTCACTGTGTGCTCCTTGCGTGTTCTGCTTGCGTGTTCTGCTTGCGTGTTCTGCTTGCGTGTTCTGAAGGGGAGCCGGGGGGCCTCAAGGGAAGTCGGGGGCTGTCAGCGCACGCTGCGGACCCGCAGGACCGCGATCGCGCCGAGCACCCCGAAGATCGCCGCTGCGGGGAACAGGGCCTCGTAGCCGAGCCCGAGGACAACGGCCGCGGCGACGGCCGGTGCGAGCGCCTGTGGCAGGGCCGCGGCGATGTTGATGACGCCGAGGTCGCGGGCGAACGACTTGTGGGACGGCAGCACTTGGGAGATGAGGGCGGTGTCCACGCCCTGGAAACAGCCGAAGCCGACGCCCACCAGGAACGCCATCACGAGCATCCCCGTCATCGTGGGCACGGCCAGCGGAACGAGCATGGCGCAGCCGATGAGGGAGGCCGATGCGACGACGAAGGGTTTGCGTCTGCCGACCCGGTCCGAGAGCGGGCCGCAGATCAGCGTGGCCGGGAGTATTCCGGAGACTCCCGCGACGGCGAGGGCGGGCACCTTGCCGATCGCCCCGTCCCCGAGGCCGATGTAGTCCTGGAGGATGTAGAGCTTGTATCCGATGACCAGGAAGTACGACTGGAAGGTGCACAGCCGGCCGACGAAGACCCAGAAGAAGTCGGGGTACTTACGCGGATCGGGAAGCAGGTTCCGCAGGAACTCGCGTGCGCGAAACGGCTCTTGGGGCAGGTCCCGGCTGGACCGGTCCGGGTTGAGGGTGACGAACACGGTCACCGCGACGACCGAGAAGGCCGCAAGGAGCACGTACGCCAGGGTGATGTGGGCTTCCAGTACGGAACCCAGGATCTGCCCGAACAGTGATCCGCACATCGAACTGATCCCGAGCACCGCCGAGTACTGCCCACGCCTGGCGACCGGCACCCGGTCGGGCATCGCGGCGGACAGCGGGGCCATCGCGAAGTTGTAGCCGAGTTGCACGAAGCACCAGGCGGCCAGGATCGCGGGCACGGAGCTCATGAACGCCATGGCGAGCAGCGCGGTGCCGCCGGTCAGCGCACCGGCCACGATCCAGGGTGCGCGTCGGCCGAACCGCGTTCGGGTCCGGTCGGAGACCGTACCGGCGACGGGCTGCGCCACCATGGCGACGATCGCACCGACGGTGGCGACCAGCGCCAGGGAGCCGACCTTGGCCTCCTCGCCGACGGTGCGCTGGATCTGGAGGGCCAGCAGGACGCCGGGCACGGCGCCCCAGACGAGGGCGATGCTCAGGGTGGCGGGCCCGGCGCAGGCCATCATGCGCCGCAGCGCCCGTCCGCTCACAGTCAGGCCGGTGTCCGGCGCGGCGGGCGGGGCTACGGATCTTTCAACGGGTCCTTGCACGGGCGGGACCTTCTCTCGTCCGGACACAACGGTGTGCACCGGCTGCGGATCGTGCGGGATCGTGCGGTTGCTTCGAAACAGTACGGCGTACTGTTTTTGAGGACAAGGGTCGGCCGCCCCGAGTTCACCGCGGCACATAGGCTGACCCCGTGAAAGCGAAGACCTCGTACGCCAAGGGCGTCGCCAAGCGGGAGGAGATCCTCCGGGTCACCCTGGAGATCTTCGGCCGGGAGGGCGAGCGGAACACGACGCTGCGTGCGGTCGCCAAGGAGAGCGGCATCAGCCTCACCGGCGTGATGCACTACTTCGAGTCCAAGGACCACCTCCTCACCGAGGTGCTGCGCGCGAGCGACCGGGCGGCGGAGGCACGGTTCCGGGCCCCGGACGCCGTGCGCGATCCGGGCGAGTTCCTGGCCCTGGCCCTGACGGCGAACGCCGCGAACGCGGCCCGCGCCCGGCTGTACGTCACCCTCATCGCCGCGTCGACCGACCCGGCCCACCCGGCGCACGCGTACTTCAAGGAGCGTTACGCCCTCCTGCGCGCGACGATCGTCGCGCACCTGGAGGCCGAACAACTCCCTTCCGTGGACGCGGACTTCACCGCATCGGCCCTCATCGCCGCGTCCGACGGCATCATGCTCCAGTGGCTGAGCGACCCGTCCATCGACATGGCCGACCACGTGCGCCGCGTGTGGCGCACGTTCACGGCCTGACCCTCACCCCGCCACCGTCCTGAACCCGCAGTTCCCGCTGCTGGAACCGGGGGTGTTGGCCGAGCGGGCCGCCACCCGGTAGCGGTGGCAGTACGAGTGGTGACAGAGGTACGAGCCACCGCGCATCACCCGTCGGTCGCCACTCTCAGGCCCTCGCGGATCGACCGACGGCGACTGCGCGTAGTAGTCCGGCGCGAACCAATCGGCGCACCACTCCCACACGTTCCCGGCGACCTCGTACAGCCCGAAGCCGTTGGGCGGGTACGTCCGTACGGGCGCGGTCGCGAGCCAGCCGTCGGCGCCGGTGTTCTCGTACGGGAAGCGGCCCTGCCAGATGTTGCACGGCCACCGGCCGCCGGGGAGTAGTTCGTCACCCCAGGCGAAGCGCCGCCCTTCGAGGCCGCCCCGCGCCGCGTACTCCCACTCGGCCTCCGTCGGCAGCCGGCGCCCCGCCCACGCGCAGTAGGCGACGGCGTCGTCCCAGGCCACGTGCACGACGGGGTGGTCGGGTTCGGCGTCGGACAGCGGGCCGTGCGGGTGACGCCAGTCGGCTCCGCGTACGTCGAGCCACCACGGGACGGCGGGGTCGGCGGCGGCGATGTCGGGGCGTTCGGCGGCGACCGCGAGGTGGAAGACGGCCGAGCTCCCCTCCCGCTCGGCCACGGTGACGTACCCGCTCTCCTCGGCGAAGGCCCGGAACATCGCCACGGTGACGGTGGTGACGTCGATGCCGAACGGCGCGACGCGCACCGTGTGCACAGGACGTTCACCGTCCGCCGGATACCCCTCGTCGAAAGCGTCACCCATCGAGAACTCCCCTCCCTCCAGGGTGACTTGGTCGTGCTCGGGAGGCGCCGCGGCCGGAGCGGGGAGCGGTCCGGGGACACCGGGCCGGGGAACGGATGCGCAGCAGTTCATTGACGTCTCCATGACTCGAGTATATGAATACACACATAGGTGAGAACGCACATATGGAGTCGCCACGGTGAAATTCGAGTACGTGCTCCTGGGCCTGCTGGCCCGCCGCCCCTACAGCGGCTACGACCTGCGCAAGTGGCTGGAGACCGAGGGCCAGTTCGTGTGGGCGAAGGCGCATCACAGCCAGATCTACCGAAAACTCGCCCAGCTGGAGGCCGAGGGCTGGGTGCGGCACGAGGTCGACGCACGCGAGGGCCGCCCGGACGCGAAGGTCTACCGGCTGACCGAGAGCGGGCACGACGCGCTGATGGACTGGGTGCGTGCGCCGTACGAGCCCTCGACCCGCCTCCAGGACATCGACTTCACCGCCCGCTTCAGCGTGTGCGCACCCCTGGACAGGGACACGGCGATCGGCCTGCTCCGCATCGAACTCGACTACCGCCGCGCGCAGATCGCCAAGAACCGCCACCGCGACCGGACCCTGCACTACGAGGACCCGCTGCCCGGCCTCGATCAGGACCTGGACCGGGAGGTCCAGGAGTCGCTGCACCTGCTGGGCGCGAGGGCGATGGACACCTGGGTCGACTGGCTGGAGCAGACCCTGCACCGGCTGGCAGGGAGCCCTACCGACGACCGTACGACCGGCGAGGAGTCCGCCCGATGAAGGCCATCATGGTCATGTTCGACAGCCTCAACCGTCACATGCTGCCGCCGTACGGGGGCGACTGGACGCACGCCCCGAACTTCGCCCGCCTCGCCGAGCGTGCCGTCACCTTCGACAACGCGTACGCCGGGTCGATGCCCTGCATGCCGGCCCGCCGCGAGATCCACACCGGGCGGCACAACTTCCTGCACCGCAGCTGGGGGCCGCTTGAGCCGTTCGACGACTCGATGCCGGAACTTCTCAAGCAGAACGGCGTCTACACCCACCTGGTCAGCGATCACCCGCACTACTGGGAGGACGGCGGGGCTACCTATCACGGCCGCTACCACACCTGGGAGTTCTTCCGCGGGCAGGAGGGCGACCCGTGGAAGGGACAGGTGGCGGACCCGCCGATGCCCGAGGACCTCAAGCGGATGCGGTTCGGCCCCGGCTACCGGCAGGACTGGGTCAACCGGCAGCACACGGCCACCGAGGACCGGCACCCGCAGACCCTCACCTTCGACGCGGGGCTTGAGTTCATCGCGGCGAACAAGGACGCCGACCGGTGGTTCGTCCAGATCGAGACCTTCGACCCGCACGAACCCTTCTTCAGCCCGCAGCGCTACAAGGATCTCTATCCGCACGACTACGAAGGACCGCACTTCGACTGGCCCGACTACAAGCGCGTGGTGGAGACCGACGAACAGGTCGAGCACGGGCGGATGGAGTACGGGGCGCTGCTTTCCATGTGCGACCAGTCGCTGGGACGCGTCCTGGACACCATGGACGAACTGGAGCTGTGGGACGACACCCTGCTGATCGTCAACACCGACCACGGACTACTGCTCGGCGAGAAGGGCTGGTGGGGCAAGAGCGTCCAGCCCTGGTTCAACGAACTGGTCCACCTCCCCCTGTTCGCCTGGGACCCGCGCACCGCCGCCGCGGGCGGGCGGCGGGAGTCGCTCGTGCAGACCATCGACCTCGCCCCGACCTTCCTCGAATTCTTCGGCGTCGAGCGCCCCGGCGACATGCAGGGCGCACCGCTGCCGATGGCCGCCGACACACCTGTACGGGAGGCCGGTCTCTTCGGCATCCACGGCGGACACGTCAACGTCACCGACGGGCGACACGTGTACATGCGCGCCCCCGCTTCGCCCGACAACTCCCCTTTGTACGAGCACACGTTGATGCCGACGCACATGCGGGGCCGGTTCTCGCCCGCCGAGCTCGTCGGCCTGGAACTGGCCGAACCGTTCGACTTCACCAAGAACGTCCGCACGGTGCGTGTACCGGCCCGCACCATGTTCAACCCGTACCACCACGGCACCCTCCTCTTCGATCTGGAGAGCGACCCCGGCCAGAACACCCCGCTCGTCGACGACGCCGCCGAACTGCGCATGGCGACCCTGATGACCGAACTGATGCGGGCCAACGACGCACCGCCCAGCCAGTACGCACGCCTGGGCCTGCCCGAGCACGGGCCGGTCGGGGACGAGCACCTCCTGATACGGACCCAGCGCGCCCAGGCCGAGCGGGCGGCGCAACCGCTGCCCCGCACGGCGGACTACCCGGAGAGCCGGCTCTCGCTGCGCACCCCGTTCCGGGCGCTCATCGCCGACCCGTTCGCCGTCGAGGTGCTGCGCACCCACCTGCCGGGCGTGGTGGACTCCGAACTGCTCCAGATGGTCGGGGCGACACCGCTGATCGATCTCGCGGCGACGGCGGGCGCGCTGTTCCCGTCCGACGCGCTGCGCCGGGTCGCCGAGGAGCTCGCCGAACTCTGACCGCGCTGGGCGCCGTCGCTCCTCTTCCACAGTCCCTCTCTCCGGCCCACTGCCCGCTGCCTCGCCGCACAGAATCGAGAAGGCACGATGACCGCGCTCAGCAAAGAGGCTGCGCCCCCCGGCCCGGCTACCGGCTCAACTCCCGCCCAGGTCAAGGGCCGCAATCGGCAGCTCGCTCTGCTCGGCGGCACCCTGCTGGTCGACAACACCGAGGCCAGCCTGGTCAGCAGCCTGTTCCCCCTCATCAAGCAGTCCCTCGGCGTCTCCCTCGGCGCCCTGGGCATCCTCACCGCGGCCAGCAAGATCGTGGGTGTGCTCGCCGGGCCGTTCTGGGTGTGGGCGGCCCAGCGCTCCTCACGCAGAACCGTCCTCGTGGTGGCCACCGGCCTGTGGGGCGTCTGGGGCATCGCCGCGGGCTTCTCCCAGAACTTCACCCAACTCCTCATCTTTTACACGATATTGGCGGCGGGCTACGCCGCCGCCGGCCCGATCATCACCGAGGTCATCGGTGACCTCTTCGGCAGCTCGTCCCGCGGCCGTGCCGTCGGCATCGTGTACGGGGCGGTATCGCTGGTCAGCGCGGTGATCGGGCCGCTCAAGGGCCAACTCGCCGGCGTGGACGAGGGCTGGCGCTGGGGTCTGTGGGGCATCGGCGCGTTCAACATCCTGCTCGGTCTCGCCCTGCTGATCTGGTTCCGCGACCCGGGCCGTGGCGCCGCCGAGCAGCAGCTCGCCGACCTCGACCAGGCCACCCGCGAAGCCCACTCGAAGCTCACCTGGGACAAGGCGTTCTCGCTCCTCAAGATCCGCAGCCTGATGGTCCTGATCGTCTCGCGCCTGCTGTCCGGACACCTGCTGGTGATCACGTTCGGTGTGGTCTTCCTGGTGGACGTGCACGGATTCAGCACCCAGAAGGCCGCACTCGTCACCCTGCCCTTCGGTGTCGGCTACTTCCTCGGAACCCTCCTGGGCGGCGCCGCGAGCGACTGGGTGTCCCGGCGCAGCCCTCGCTACGGGCCGGTCGCCGTTCTCCAGGCGGCACAGTTCGCCTTCGCCGTGTTCGCCTTCTTCGGCACCCAGTTCCACTACGACAGCATCCTCGTGTACGGCGCCTTCTTCGCGCTGCTCGGCGTGTCGCAGGGCATCAACCCGAGCGTCAACCGGCCGATGGTCATGGCCATCACCCCGCCCGAACTCCGCGGCCCCGCCTTCGCGTTGTACGTCTCCATCGCCGAGGCTATCGCCTGGGCGGGCTACAGCCTGGGCGCGGGATTCCTCGCCGACGCCCTCGGGCTCCAAGTGGTCTTCCTGTGGGTCCTGGTCGTCCTCATGGTGATCAACGGCCTCTTCCTCACCTTCCTCTACCGCCCGTACGCCGTCGACACCGCCCGCGTACAGCGGGAGCTGGACGCCCGGCGCAGGGCCGCCCTGGCCGAACCCCGATAGCCGCAACCCGGCGCCTGACCATCAGAATCGAGTAGAGCTCATGACACCCGCACGCCACCTGCCCGACGGCTTCCTCTGGGGCACCTCCACCGCAGCGCACCAGATCGAGGGCAACAACACCAACAGTGACTGGTGGTTCTTCGAGCACATGGAGAACCCGTACGTCGAGGAGCCCAGCGGCGACGCCTGCGACAGCTACCACCGCTGGCCCGAGGACATGGACCTGCTGGCCGGACTCGGCTTCACCGACTACCGCTTCAGCATCGAATGGGCGCGCATCGAGCCCGCGCCCGGCGAGTTCTCGAACGCCGCGATCGCCCACTACCGGCGCATGGTCGAGGGTGCTCTCGCGCGCGGCCTGCGCCCCATGGTGACGCTGCACCACTTCACCGTTCCCCGGTGGTTCCTGGAGCGCGGCGGCTGGGCCGCCGCCGATTCTGACGAGCTCTTCGCCCGGTACATCACGGCGGCCGCACCCGTCTACGACACCGGCGTGGCACACGTGTGCACGATCAACGAGCCCAACATGGTCGCCTCCATGGTCACCGCCTACGAGGCCGTGATCTCCGGGCAACCGCTGCCGACGACCGGGCTTCCGGCACCGGACGCGGCCACCACGGACGCTCTGATACGGGCGCACGCCCGCGCCGTAGAGACGGTCAAGTCCCTTGCCCCGCACGTGAGTACGGGGTGGTCCGTCGCCAACCTCGTGTATCAGGCCCTGCCCGGGGCCGAGGACGTCGCGGCGACGCTGCGACGCCCACGCGTGGACGTCTTCCTGGAGGCCGCCCGCGCCGACGATTGGCTCGGCGTGCAGTCGTACACCCGCACCCTCATCGGTCCCGACGGCCCCCTGCCCGTACCGGAGGACGCCGAACGCACCGTCAACGGCTGGGAGTTCTACCCCGAGGCCCTCGGGCACGCTCTTCGCCACAGCGCCGCCGCGGCCCCCGGCGTCCCGCTGATCGTCACCGAGAACGGCATCGCCACCGCCGACGACACCCGCCGCACGCACTACACCGCCGGCGCCCTGGACTCCCTCGCCGACGCCATGGACGACGGCATCGACGTACGCGGCTACTACCACTGGAGCGCGCTCGACAACTACGAATGGGGCCGCTACGCACCCACCTTCGGCCTGATCGCCGTCGACCGCGAGACCTTCGTCCGTACCCCCAAGCCCTCCGCCGCATGGCTCGGCGCCACGGGACGCACCCGGACCCTGCCTCTCGCTCCCCGGTCGGAGTAGACGACCGGGATCGCCACACCCTCGCGTGCGCGCCGCGTCGGCACCGCTCAGTGGGTGCGCTCCACCAGCAGTTCGTCATTGTGCTGGCCGAGTGTGGGAGCAGGTCGGCGGAAGGTGGAGAGACCGGCGCTGAAGGAGACGGGGAAGCGGGCCTGAGGGCAGCACCCAGGGCCCGGCGGGGCGTCGAACAGGTGTCGCGCGACGGCGTGGGGGTCGGTCAGGAGGTCCTCGGGGGTGGACAGAACGGGAGCCCAGGGGGCGTTGAGGTCCGTCAGGCGTGCTTCCCACCAGGCGTAGTCGCGGGCCTGGAACACGCCGGTCAGGAGGTTTCCGACGCTCTTGCGGGCCGCGGTGCGGGCGGTTCGCTGATCGTAGGCAGAGGTTTTCAGGGCAGGGAAGTCGTCGGCCAGCGCGGTGCGGAAGCGGAGCCAGAACTTGTCCTCGAACGTGGCCAGCGACAGGCGGTGGCCGTCCGCGGTGGTGAAGATGTCGTTGTCGCCCTGGACCAGGCCGACTTCCAGCGGGTCGGGGATGTCGCGCAGCGGCAGCGCGAACAGGGAGCACCAGGCGGTGATGGATTCGCTCAGGGCGACATCGATGTGCTGTCCCGCACCACCGGCGCTGAGGGTGACGGCAAGTGCCAGAGCTGCGTGCATGGCGCCGGCCATGTCGCCCACGCGGACGCCGGGACGGGTGATGTGCCCGTCGAGGCGCCCCGGGACGGCGAAGAACCCGGACAGGCCGAGGAAGTTGAGCTCATGGCCGGGTCTGCCGGCGTAGGGGCCGGTCTGTCCGTATCCGCTGAGCGAGCACAGGATCAGGCGCGGGTTGGCTTCGTGGAGCGTGGAGTACCCGAGAGCCAGGGAGTCGAGGACGCCCGGGCGGAAGCCGTCCACGACGGCGTCGGCGGAACGCGCAAGATCGAGGAACGCCGCACGGTCGTCGCAGGAGCGCAGGTCGAGGGAGACGGAGCGTTTGTTGCGGTTGAGCGCGTCGAACAGGTCGGGGGCGGCGCGCAGCGGATCGCCGCCATCGGGAGACTCGACCTTGATGACGTCGGCGCCCAGGTCGGCCAGCAGCGAGGTGGCGTACGGGCCGGGCAGGAGGCGTGAGAGGTCGAGGATGCGTTTACCGGTCAGAGATGACCAGGTGGGTGCTGCGGGGGGCATAGGACTTCCTGGAGAACGCCTGGTGCGCGGCCAGAGGGCGCAGAGCGGGGTCAGTGCGTGAAGGCGAGGCCGTGGGCGATGCCGTTGCGCTGGATCTCGGAGGTGCCGGTCAGGACGCGGAACATGCGGATCTTGCGGAACAGGAACTCGATCTCGTTGCCCTGGGTGAGGCCTTCCTTGCCGTGGATCTGGACGGCCTGGTCGAGGATGCGGAAGGCGGACTCGGCGACGAACAGCTTGCACATGAACGCCTCGGTGCGGATCTCCTCGCCCCGGTCAAGGGCGGCGAGCGCGGCGTACGTCATGGAGCGGGCCGCGTAGAGTTCGGTGGCCATGTCGGCGACCTTGTGCTGGATGGACTGCAACTGCAACAGAAGCTGGCCGCCGGCGACTTTGCGCGTACGGGTGCGTTCCAGGGTGAGGTCGAGGGCTCGTCGGGTGGCGCCGATGACGGTGGGGCAGTGCAGGAGCCGGTTGGTGGTGACACGGCCGAGCGCGATCCGCATGCCCTTGCCCTCCTCACCGAGCAGGTTCTCGGCGGGAACGTGGCAGTCGTCGAGAATGATGTCGCTCTCGATGTGCTCGCCCGACATGGGTGTGGCGCCGTCCGTCACCCGGCAGCCAGGGCTGTCCAGGTCGACGAGGAACGCGGAGAACGACGGCTTCTCGCCCTCCTGTTCGCCAGTTCCGGCCATCCGGGCCACGACGATGGCGAAGTCGGCGAAGGGGCCCGCGGAGCTGAAGACCTTGTGCCCGGTCAGGCGATAGCCGTCGCCGTCGCGGACGGCGGTGGTGCGCATGGAGCGCACGTCGGAACCGGCGTCGGTCTCGGTCAGCGAGAAGCAGCAGGCGCGTTCCCCGCGGACGAGAGGGAGCAGGTACTTGTCCAGTTGGTACTCGGTGGCGTGCCGCAGGATGTCGCCCGCACGCAGCGGGCCGCCCATGTCGCCCAGCACGCTGTGGCCGAGGACGCGTCCACTGGCCCCGATTTCTTCCTTCAGGGCGGCAAGCGCCGTGAAGGAGAGGTCCTTGCCGCCGTACTGTTCGGGCAGATGGATGCCGTAGAAGCCCAGTTCGCGGCTGCGCTCCCAGACGGGTTCGAGGTCGGCGCGGGTGAGGCGGGTCTCGTGGGTGATGGCGCGTTCGCGTTCGTAGTCGGCCAGTTCGCCTTCGAGGTAGCTGCGGAGGCGGTCGACGAGGCCGGACAGCTGCGGGTCGTCGTAGGAGGGGCGCAGCGAGAAAGTCATCGTGTTTCCTTGAGGGAGGAGAAGGGGGGCGGGTCAGTTGACGCGGCGGTCGGTGCCGACCCAGAACGGTTCCCGCACAGCTTTGCGGTCGAGCTTGCCGTTGCGGTTGTGCGGCAGTTCACTGACGAGGTCGACGCTCCTCGGCTTCTTGAGGCGGTCGAGGCGTTCGGCGCAGAACGCGGTGATGTCGTCGCCGCTCAGGTCGTGTCCGGGCCGGGGCACGATGACGGCCTTGACCGCTTCGCCCCAGGTCTCGTCGGGCACACCGACGACGCAGACCTCCTGGACGCCGGGGTGTTCGTAGAGGGCGGCCTCGACCTCGGTGCAGTAGATGTTGAACCCGCCGGAGATGATCATGTCCTTCTTGCGGTCGACGAGGAACAGGTAGCCGTCCTCGCGCATCCAGGCGAGGTCGCCGGTGTGCACCCAGCCGTCGCGGAACGTCTGCGCCGACAGTTCGGGCTCCTGCCAGTACGCGCGTACGCAGTCGGGCCCTCGGACGATGAGTTCTCCGACCTCGCGGGACGGCAGGGGCCGGCCGGCCTCGTCGACGACGCGGATCTCGGTGTCGTACATCGCCCGTCCGCAGGACTGCAGGAGTTCGGCATCGTGCGCGACGGCGTGCGCGATCTCCTCGCTGCTGAGGCCCGCCACGACACTGGTGGTCTCGCCGAGTCCGTAACCCTGTGCGACGACGGGGCCGAAGAACTCCACGGCGTCGCGCAGGCGTTGGGGCGAGATGGGCGCGCCGCCCACCCGGACGCTGGCCAGGCTGGACAGGTCGCGGTGGGCCACGTCCGGGTGGGCGAGGACCATGTTGACCATGGCGGGGACGAGGAAGGTGGCGGTGATCCGCTCCTTCTCCACCGTGTCCACGAACGCCTCCGCGCTCCAGGTCGGCAGCACGTGGGTGGTCGCCCCGGCGAACATGTTGGCCAGCAGCGTCATGCCGGTGGCGTGCGTGATGGGGCCGCAGGCCAGGTAGCGGGTGCCGGGGCGGGGCCGGGACTCGTCGCTCATCAGCAGCTTGCGCATGTTGGCCAGCCGGTTGCCGAAGGTCTGCACGGCCGCCTTGAGCGCTCCGGTGGAGCCGGAGGTGAAGTTCAGGACGCAGGCGTCGTCCTCTTCGACCTCGACGGGAGCCGCCTCCGGTGCGTCCTGCGCGAGAAGGGCCTGGTAGCCGAGGACACCGGGCGCGAGGGGGACGTCGCCCTCGTCGAGCTGGACGGCGAGGCAGCCGGTGCCTGCCGCCTCTGTCGCGGCCAGTGCGTCCTCGCGGTGCGCCGCGTCGAATACGAGGACGCGCACCGGGGCGTAGCCCAGGATGTGCTCGATCTCCCCGCGTCCGAGCCGTGCGTTGATCGGCGCGCGCACCAACCCGGCTTTGTACAGGGCGAATTCGATCTCGACCAGTTCCCCGCGGTTCCAGGCGAGCGAGGCGACCGCGTCTCCCGGGCGCAGTCCGCGGGCGATCAGTGCGGCGGCGAGCCGGTCGGTCGCACGGTCGAGCTCCGCGTACGTCCAGGACCGGTCGCCGCAGACCAGGGCGGTGGCGTCGGGCCAGTAGCGGGCGCCGCGGGTGAGGTAGGTGCCGAGGTTCATCAACGATCTCCAGCCGTACGGTCTGATCGGTGCTTGTATACAGAATGATCGATTACAGACAGAGTGTTTTGTAACTCGCGCGCTGTCAAGAGCCATCTAGACTGTGCGCGAACAACCACAGGCCGAAAGGAGGCCGCATGGCCGAGGACAGGCGCACCAGACGAACCCGCCGGGCGCTTGGCGGCGCGCTGGTGGAGCTGGTGCTGGAACGCGGTTTCAGCGCACTCACCGTCGAAGACATCACCGAGCGGGCCGACGTGGCGCGCGCCACGTTCTACGCGCATTTCAAGGGCAAAGACGATCTGTTCGCCCGGGTGACCGCCGAACTGCTCGAACAGCTCGGTCAGCGCCTGGAACCGGTGATCTCCGGCAGTGCCGTCGGATTCACCGGCAAGCCCCTGTTGGAGATGCTGCGCCATGTCCGCGACGAACGGGACGCCTACCGTGTCGTCCTGCGCGGCGAGGGCGACGGCAAGCCGCTGCAGATGTTCATGGACTCGCTGGCCGCCGCGACGGCCCAGGAGTTCAAGGCCCGCGCCGAACGCAACGGCGTCGAGCCGCGCATCGACGCCGACCTCCTGGCCCGCGTCTGGGTGGGCGAACAGATCGCCGTGCTGCGCTGGTGGGCCGAGCAGGACACCGCACCGATGCCCGCCGAAGAGGTCGTCCGTATGCTGCTCGACCTCGCGATGCGCGGCCGCTACTGGGCCAGCGGACACCCCAGCCCGCCCAGGGACTGACTCCGCACCCGCTGCCCGGCGCAGGCGCACCGGCGCCATCGCCCTAGGCGGCGGACTCCAGCCGGACCGCGTCCCGGGCCGGATTGATGCAGCAGACCGCCACCACCCCGCAGCCGATCATGACTGCTGCCGCGAGGACGAACGCCTGCGCGTAGCCCGCACCTTGCGATGAGGCCGTATCGAGAAGTCGTCCGGTGAGGGAGGGGGCCAGCAGGCCGGGAAGTGTCCCCGTGGCGGCGACGATGCCGAACAGGGCTCCCCGTTGGGAGGCCGGGGCCACCGCTGCCGCCGTCATGTAGTGCAGCGGGAAGGCGATCGAATGCGCGCCGAACGCGACGGCGATCAGGATCAGTTGGACCGAGGTCGCCCCGGGGACCGGGATCAGCGCCATCGCCGTTCCCGCGCAGAGCACCGCCACGCCCTGCGGCACACCGCTCGACCAGCGCAGCGAGGCGCCCCGCCGGGTCAGCCGGTCCACCGCGGGGGACAGTGCGAGCAGCAGCACAAAACTGAAAGCCGATACGGCGCTGATGACCGAGGCCGCCGTCCCGGGGCTCATGGACAACTGAGTCCTGAGATAGGACGGCAGCCATGCCTGACTCACCGCCATCGCCCACGACGCCCCGAACGCGCTCGCCACACTTCCGATGACCGTGCCGCACAGCAGCATCCGCCGATAAGGCACGCGCACCTGCCCGTCCGACAGCCCGGCCTGCGGCTCGGCGGCCGGCTTGTCGTCGTACGGGCCGTCGTGCCCGACGCACCACCACACCCCACTCCATATCAGGCTGGCCACGGCCAGCACGGCGAACGCCGACCGCCAGCCGAACTGGGTGATGAGCCAGGTCACCAAGGGGGCGGCCAGCAGCGTGCCGAGCGCGGCGCCGCTGATCTGCAGGGCCGAAGGCAGTCCACGGCGCCCGACCGGGAACCACTTGTACAGGGCGTGCATCGACATGGGCGTGGCCGGGCCCTCCGCCGCGCCGAGCAGCAGCCGACCGGCGAGCAAGGTCGGCACGGTCGCCACGATCAGGACCGGCAGCTGGGCAAGCCCCCACACCAGGCACATCACGAACAGCAGGACGCGGCTGGAGATACGCGCGGAGAAGAAGCCGACCGCGAGCCCGGACAGGCTGAACAGGACCGAGTAGGAACTGGAGATCAGCCCGTAGGTGCTGTGGCTGATGTCCAACTCGTCCATGATGGGCCCGGCCGCCAGGCCGAGGACCGACTTGTCCGCGAAGTTGATCACCATGAACGTGACGATCAACGCGGTGACGAGCCAGGCGCGGCGCCGGTCGAACGCCGGCACTCCGAGGTCGCCGGATGCGTCGAGAGCCAGCTGCGGTGATGGCTGTGGGGACATGAACAAACTCCTGCGACTCAGAAAAAGCAGGGCGGAATGCTCGGCTGCGGGAGTGCCGGTGCGCCGGTGGCAGCGCTCCCGTTCTTGCGGCAGCAGTACGCGGCAGCGCGGAGCATCTGAACTAAACGTCTACTAACGTGTCAAGTGTCCGGCAACGTAACTCGCTGAATGCTTCCGGTCAACGGTTCTGGTCAAGATGAGATCCACCCCCTCTCTCATCTCGGCAGACCAGCCGCGTCGCCCGATCCCCCTCGGCACGTATTTGAACTGTGTGTATGGTTACGGTCATTCCGTCAGCCAAGACTGGGGAGCGCAGATGCCCGACACGCCACTCATGAACCTGCACTGGTCCCGCGGCTACACCGATCCGGCCTGGGTGCGCCGGTACACCACCTCGGAACGCGAACTGCTACCCAGCCGACGCGTATGGCGCGGGCCCGGCCCCGCCCGCAGCCTCCCGACCGACACCGCGGACGTCGGCCAGCTCACCCTCACCGCACCCGGCGAACGCGCCGTGCCGCTCCCCGACCTTCTCGAAGCCGCACAGACCGACGCCCTCCTTGTGCTCCATCGAGGAGACCTCGTCTACGAGACCTACCCGCACGGCTTGCGGCCCCACGACCCGCACTTCAATGCCTCGGCGGCGAAGTCCTACATGGGCCTGTTGGCAGCCGTACTCAGCCATGAGGGGGCCCTGGACCGTGAGGCGGCGGCCTGCGAGTACCTCCCCGAACTGGCCGGAACCGCCTTTGGCGACAGCACGGTTGACCACCTGCTGCACATGGGCACACAGGTCTCCTACGGGGGGCGCCCCTTCGACAAACAGACCGAAGCGCAGCGCTACTTCGCAGTGATCGCACCATCGCTGCGCCCGTACGGCTACAGCGGTCCCGGAAGCATCCGCGAACACCTGACCACCGCACGCGCCACCGCGGCGCCCGGCACCGAATTCCGCTATGAGAACGGCAACGTCGAAACGCTCGCCGAAATCCTCCGCCGCATCACCGGCACCACCACATCGGGCCTGCTCAGTGACATGATCTGGTCCCGCATCGGCGCCGACGAGGACGCCTATTACGTCCTCGACAGCGAAGGCGCGGAAGCGGCCTGCGGCGGATTCAGTGCCACTGCCCGCGATGTCGCCCGGCTCGGCGAGATGATCCGCTGCGGCGGCGCCGTCGGGGACCAGCAGATCCTGCCGAGCGCCGTGATCGCCGACATCACCAACGCTCCCGAGGGCTACGCCCGGCACGTTCGCTTCCCCGCCGCGCCGCCGACCGCTCCCGCCGACCTCTCGTACCACGACCTGTGGTGGATCCTGAACGACGGCCACGGCTCGTTCATGGCCAGCGGGATACACGGCCAACGTCTCTTCATATCACCGGAGTTGGAAACGGTCATCGTCCACTACGGCTCCCAGGTCATGTCCCCGGCCGTACCTGCTGTCCCGCTCGTCCCCGCGTTCCTGCAGATCTCCGCTCATCTGCAGCGCACCCGCTGAACGGCAGACATGTGCGCGACGGTACGCAGGAAGCAGGATGCGTACCACCAAGTACCCCAGACTGTCAGTCAGATTGAGGCGGTCGTACCCGGGAGGAGGGAGGACGACGTGCTCGGTTATGCCTTGCTCAGGCTGAGGGCCGGGGCGAGTTCGCGCAGCGTGGGCAGCGGGTCGACTGAGGGATCCTCGCCGAGAACCTGTACGAGCACGTGATCGGCGCCCGCGTCCAGGTGCTGCTGCACGCGCGCAGCCAGTGCCTGTGGGTCGCCGATGGCGACCATGGCGTCAGCCAGCTTGTCCGAGCCGCCCACGACCACGTCGGACTCATCGAATCCCTGACGCAGCCAGGAATTACGGTAGTTCGGCAGCTGCGAGTACATGTGCAGGTGCTGGTGTGCCCAGCTCAAACCGCTCTCCCGGTCCGTGGTGAGCGCGACGGCCTGCTCACTGACCACCCACTTGTCCGTCCCCACCCGCTCACGTGTCCTCGCGGTCTGCTCCGGAGTCACCAGGTACGGGTGCGCCCCATCGGCGGCAGAGGCGGACAGCTCGATCATCTTCGGGCCCAGCGCGGCCAGCAGCCGGGCCGGGCGCTGTCCTCCTGGTTCGACCTCGTCCGGCACCGCGTCCATGACCCGCAGGTACTCCCGCATGGTGCTAAGGGGCTTCTCGTAGGAACCGGCATAACTGTGCTCCACCAGCGGAGCGTGGCTGACGCCCAGCCCGAGCACGAACCGGCCCGGGTGCAGCGCCCCCAACGTACGGGCGCCCGCTTCGCTGGCCGGGGCGCTGCGGGCGTGGATATTCGCGATGCCCGTCCCGACCACCAGCCGTTCGGTACCGCCCAACAGGGCGGCGGCCTGGGTCAAGGACTCCTTGCCCCCGGCTTCGCCGTAGAACAGCGATCCGTACCCGAGCTGCTCAATCTCACGGGCCCGGGCAATCACGTCGGCGATCGGCCACCGATCGCTGGTCCACCAGACACCGACCGGAGAGCTGAAGTTGATGTTGACCATACGCCGAGGCTACCTCTGCTACCGCCTCACACGGTCCGTTCTACACAACTACCGGAGAGCCGCCGCCACGCTCCTGCAGTGGCTGGGCCGACTGGGCAAGACCGACGACGGCATCGGCACGGTGACCACTGTGTGAACCGACGGCCGCGTGTATTACCCGCCGCACGCGGCTTCTACCGGGCCGGAGGCCTAGCGCCTCGCACTCGATCGGCGTCTGTGCTGGGCGCGATGGTCCCGGGTCACGGGGCCTCGTGTTCGTCTGTTCTGTTCTCTCCAGGCCTAGGCGTTGCGCACGGAGGCTGTGGGTTCCTGGCCGTTCTGAGCCTGCTGCGCCCGCTCCGCCATCATCTCCCCCAGGGCTTTGAGCCAGGTGCCGTTGAACGGCCGACCGTCGACGTCCTCACCAGTAATGATCGTAAGGATTGTGCCGACGCGAAACGACACGGAGGAACCGGACCCCTCTCCGTTCCCGCTGGGAAACGAATCAGCGAAGCTCTCGTCTCCGACACGGGGCAGTGCCACTGGATGTCCCCCGCCATCGTCGTTGTTCCTGCCCTCCGTTTTCAGGTAGAAGGCATGGGCCTTCTCCGCACTGGTGAACGCTGCGACGCTTATGTGAAGGTCGGCGTCGGAGTCGCCCATGAGGAAGTCGACGGAGGCGAAGTAGGAGAGCCCTGCGCTCTCGGGTACCTGCGCTCCCCCTATGTCGGGCGCCTTCGGCTGTGTCCAGCCCGTCGGCAGGCTCGCCAGGTCCGGGAGCACTTGGTAGGCGACGGCATCACTCAGCGGGGTTACGGACTTCGCCTGTCCCTGGTCGTCACCAGTGATCAGCCGGGTCCCGCCGTACAGGCCCATCGCCACCAGGGCGACCACCACCAACGCCGCGGAGAGCAGGGAGTAGCGGGCGTTGCGAGTGTTGTTGAAGGTCACGGGCCCCAGGGAGATGGTGTTGCGGCCTCTGACTGTTGAGCCGTCGATGGTGATGCTGCCGGAGACCTGTTTCGGGGGCTCGGCCGGCGGCGACCCGGCGGCCAAGGCTGCGGCTATCTGCCGGGCGAACTCCGGGTCGGCGTCGGCCTCCGCCTGGAGCAGAGTGCGGAGCCCGGCCGCGGCCCCCGGGTCTGCCGGCTGTGCTTCGACGGCCTGTATCGCCGAGCGGCCGGACTCACTCCCGGCGAGCCGCTCACGCACCAGGTCCGACACCAGCTGCCCCACCCCGGAACCCACCGCGGCCGCCGTCCCCCCGGCTGCCTGGGTGAATATCTGAACCGCCGTCTCAATCACGCGCCATCCCCCTCAAAGGCCGTCACAGCACAGGCTGTTGACTCCGCGCGCGGGTTCCCAGGAACCAAAACGCTTCACTGAAGCAGCTCCCTACCCTCCCAGCACCGGCCGGACCCATGAAACACGCCGGAAAGACGAGACGGAGCCGGTGTTCGTGAAACGGGGTATACGGAATCGAGCCGTATCGGGAGGCCGAGCCGATCCCCCCGGCATGCTCCGCAAGGGCACTGCGCCTGCCGAATACGTCGTCCAGGCAGCTCAGGAGCGTCTTCGACGGTGCAGCAGGATGAGTTCGCGTTGCTTCGACTCGCCTGCCTGACCGTCACCCAAGGAACGTCACTGCCGGGAAGGCCGGGGACGGCCCGTCGAGCAGGTGCCCCCGGCGCCGGCGAAGGTGCTCGTCGAAGAACGCGAGCGGATACGCCTGCTGGATCTTCACCGCCTGCTCGGGATGGAGGGTGCCGATCACATCCTGGAGCTGTTTCCTGCTCCACCCGTACAGCTTGGCCACCTGTGGGAACAGCGCCTCGTTGTCGCCGTAGGAGACGTGGGCGGCGCCCCGCGCTTGTATGTCAAGCCGCCAGCCCCGCAGGTGCGACCAGAACGCGGCAGCCTCGGGAGCCGTGGCCCGGGTGAACACGGCCGACATCATCATGAACGGCCGGTCCAGGTCGCCGGCCAGCGGGGGCTTCATCTGCATCGGGCCGTCCAGGCTCAGCCCGGCCCGGATCCGCTCGTCCGCGAGCATGGCGCTGGCGGTTGCCGTCCCGCCCTTGGACCAGCCGAACACGCCCATGCGCCGCGTGTCGAGGGATCCCAACAGTCCGTCCGGCAGCTTCCTGTGGCCGACGTCGGGATTGCGCCCGGCGGCGAGCTGCTCGACGCAGTCCAGGACGAAGCGCAGGTCAGCGGCGAAGTCACCGGGCAGCGTCGGCGCCTGCCTGTCAGTGAGCGGGACGGCGATCCGCCCGTCGGGGAACTGGGTGTAGGTGTCGTACTGGTGAGCCACCGTCACCACCGCGTATCCGTGGCTGGCGAGCTCCTGCACCACGACGGTGTGGTCGCCCTGGTGACTGTGCGCGCCGTGCGAAAACGCGACGACGGGCAGCCGTCGGCCTGTCCGACGCACCGGAGCACCCACGCGGCCGGCAGTCAGCGGCCCCAGCGAGGCCAGATCGCTGAACCCGGCATCAGCGAGGAACGCCTGGAACGCGCCGGTCGGCATCCAGGGCGCCACCGGATACTGCCTGACATCCCGCGCGGGATACCAAACCGTGGCCATCAGCTCGCGGAAGCGGCCGGGGCCCGCGATGTCGTCCGGACGCGACCGGTCGACGAGGTGCAGTTGGACCGTGCCCACCGGGTGCGGCCCTCTCGGCACCGGCAGCACCAGCCGCCTCGTGCCCGGGCCGGCCCACGCGGAGCCGGCAACGCCGGCGAGCGGCACGGCCGCCCCGGCGGCCAGAGCAGCTCCCATCATGTGGCGGCGCGTCAAACCCCTACGGCTGATGAACGGTGTGGTGGTCATGGGCCCTCCCCTAGTGACGGATCGTCAACCGTGCCCCACGGCCGACCCGCGGACACAGGACGACGCTGTCACGTGCCCCGCCCCCGCAGCATCGGCCCATCGGTCAACCACATGCCGATCGCACTAGCCCGTGGGCTTACGTCCCAGGACTGATCCGGTCGGCACAGCAGCCTCGCTGCGAGCACCGAGCACCGAGCACCGAGCACCGAGCACATCCACCCTCGAGGACGCCACCAAAAACGACCTGGACCCCTGTGCTCACTCAGGATCAGTCGGCCAACTCGTGCCCCGTGACCGCGCGAGCGTAGGCGCGCAGGGCGGTGATCACGTCGGCACGGGTCCGCCGGCCGGCGAGGACCTCCATCTGGTAGCCGTCCTCCATGGCGACGAAGTTCGCGGCGAGCAGTCGGGGCGGGTCCTGGAGGGCGAAATGACCTTGCGCCTGCCCGAGAACCAGGATTCCTGAGTACACCGCGATCTGACGCTCGGTCAGCGCGCTGTCGAGCGCTGCGGCCCTGGCGTCCCGCAGACAGCGCGGCCAGTACTCGAAGAGCAGCCGCGTCAGCGCGTCGTCGGGCCCCGCGGCGACGCCGTTGTCGATACAGGCCCGCAACTGGGCGCGGGCGTCCGCGAACCGGCCGGCGGCCTTCTCCCGCTCCTGGCTGTAGCGCTCGATGGCCTGCTGGTACGCCTCGTGGACCAGCGCGTCGAGATCTCCGTAGTAGAGCACCGCGGCGGGCGTGACCCCGGCTTCATCGGCGATGTCGCGCAGACGAAGACCCTCAAGACCGCGCACCACCAAGGCGCGCTCCACCGCCTTGCCCAGCTCGGCCCGCCGGGCCTCCTTGCCGATCCCTTTTCTAGCCGCCACACCCGATCCCTTCAGCAGATTTTTACACTCAGCATTAACGATACTGGCCCAGCTCTTGACGGGGAGGAACACCCTCTCTTAAATCTTCGTTTAACAAAACTTCGGCCTCCAGGAGCGAGCATGACCAATCCGACCGACGCCGAGGTCCCGGCCGTGGCTCCGCCCGCGCCGGCCGGTAAAGGGCTGCGGAAGGGCTCCGTGGGTATGCTCGCCGCCGTCACCCTCGGCCTGTCCTGCGTCGCCCCGGCCTACAGCATCGCCGTCACCCTCGGCTTCGTGACCCTGACCGTGGGGAACCTCGCGCCCGCCGCGCTGCTGCTCGGCTTCGTCCCGATCCTGCTCACCGCGTTCGCCTTCCGTGAGCTGAACCGCGAGATGCCGGACTGCGGCACCACCTTCGTGTGGACCACGCGCGCGTTCGGGCCGCTGACCGGCTGGCTCACCGGCGGCTGGGTGGTGCAGACCGCCACGCTCATCGCGATGACGGCCCTTTCCCAGGTCGGCGCCACCTACTTGCTCCAACTGCTCGGCCTGCACTCACTCGCCGACAGCGGCACCGCCGTGGCGATCACCGCGGTGGCACTGCTGGCGGTGGTGACATCGATCGCGTACCGGGGTATGCAGCTCGCGGCGTCCGTCCAGTACGTGCTGCTCGGACTGCAGTTGGCCGCCCTGACCGGATTCGGGGCCGCCGCCTTCGCCCGGCACGGCAGCGCCACCCCGTCCCTGGGCTGGCTCAACCCCTTCGCCTTCGACGGCTTCGGCCCGTTCGCCGAGTCGGTGATGCTGTGCCTGTTCATCTACTGGGGCTGGGACGCGCTGATCACCGCGAACGAGGAGACACGCGACGGGGAACGCGTCGCCGGCCAGGCCGCCGTCGTCTCCACCCTCGTCCTGCTCGGGACCTATCTGTTCACCGCCTTCGCCGCGATCAGCTTCGCAGGCACCGGCACCGGCGGCACCGGACTCGGCAACCCCGAGAACGCCGCCGACATCCTGTCCACTCTCGCCCCACCGGTCCTCGGCACGGGACCGGCCAAGGTGATGCAGCTGGCCGTCTGCGTGTCCGCGGTCTCCGCCCTGCTCACCAGCCTCGTCGGCTCCTCGCGCGGCACGCTGTCCATGGCCGCCCACGGCGCCCTGCCCGCCGCCTTCGCCCGGGTCCACCCCCGGCACCGCACTCCCGGCTTCGGCACCGTCTTCATCGGCGCGACGGCCGCCTGTCTGCTGGTCCTGCTCACGCTCGTGTCCGCCGACTTCCTCGGCGACGCCATCCTGTGCATCGGACTGCTGATCGCCTGCTACTACGGCACCACCGCACTCGCCTGCGTCTGGTACTTCCGGGGGCGGCTGCGCGACTCGCTTCGCGACCTGCTGCTGCGCGGAGTCCTGCCCCTCCTCGGCGGACTGATGATGCTGGCCGCCTTCGCCCGCAGCGCGCACGACATGTACGACCCGGCCTACGGCCGCACCTCCTTCCACGGCGTCGGCGGGGTCTTCCTCCTCGGCGCCGGCTCCATCGCCGCGGGAACCCTGGCCCTGGCCGTCGCCCGCACCCGCTTCCACCGCTTCTTCCGCGACGGCCGCACCGCGGTCGCCGAATGCACCGTCACCGAGGACTGACCCGCCCATGCGCACGCTCGCCATCGCCGCCGTCCAGACCACCCCCGTACCCCACGACCTCGAAGCGAGTTGGCAGCGCTTCGCCGAGCAGGTCCGCTCCACCCGCGGCCTGTTTCCCCACGTACAACTCGTCGTGGTCCCCGAGCTGTTGCTGGCCGCGGAAGACGCCCTGCTGCGGCCGGCTCCGGACGACTGGATGGAACAGGCCGCCGTCACGATCCCGGGCCCGCTCACCGACCGGCTCTGCGCCCTTGCCGTGGAGACCGGCCTGTGGCTGGTCCCGGGAAGCGTGTACGAGCGCGCCGAGGACGGGCACATCTACAACACCGCACTGGCCGTCTCACCGGAGGGCGAGATCGCTGCCCGCTACCGCAAGGTCTTTCCCTGGCAGCCGTACGAGAAGACCACCCCCGGCCACGAGTTCACCGTCTTCGACATACCCGGTGCGGGCCGGGTGGGCCTGGCCATCTGCTACGACGGCTCGTTCCCCGAGACGGTGCGCCAACTGGCGTGGCTGGGCGCGGAGATCGTCATCCAGCCCACCCTCACCCCGACCCGGGACCGGGAGATGGAACTGGTCTGCGCCCGCGCCAACGCCTGGACCAACCAGGTCTACGTCGTCAACGTGAACGCCGGCGACCCGGCCGGAGTCGGACAGAGCGCGATCGTCGACCCCGAGGGCATCGTGCGCCAGCAGGCCGGCCCCGGCGAGGAGATCCTCGTCGACGTCCTCGACCTCGACACCGTCGCTCGGGTCCGCAACTACGGCTCCGCGGGAATCAACCGCCCCTGGAGCCAGCTCGCCCGCCACGGAGAATCGGTGAAGCTCCCGATGTACGGCGGCGGAGGAATCCACATACCGGCCTGGCTCAGGGGCGATACCCTCTGACGACTCCCTCGCGGCCCAGGGGGATCAGGGTCTCCAGACGGGCGCCCTTGACCCAGGCCCCCAGCAGGTCCCGGTGCATGGCCACGATGTCCTGCCGCAGCGCAAGGCCGCGCGCGGCCTTCGTGAAGGCACGGCAGGTAGTGACGAACAGAGCGACGTCCGCACCGTGTTCGAGGCGGGCGGTGCCGACGAACTTCTGCATGTCCTGCGAGGACACGCTGCGCTCAGGCGCGTATTTCTTGCACTGGACGACCAGCTTGCGGCCGTCCGCGAGATAGCCGACCACGTCGGCGCCCAGGTCACCACTCCTGCCGCTGACGACAACCCTCGTACAGCCGTCCCTGCGACACAGGTCGGCGACGTAGCGCTCGAAGTCCTGCCAGGACAGTGCGTCGACTTCCGTCATCGACAGTTCTCGCGCTTTCGCTTCCTCCTGCGCCCGCCACCTACGGTCCTGGCCCACCGCGGCCGAGTGCGCACGCCACAACCCCCAGCTGCCCCCGGCCACCACGAGCGCGGCGAACACGGCCACCAAGACCGGCCAGACCGTCGCCCAGTTCACCGCCAACCACACCACGGCGATCACCGTCGCGAAACCGCCCCAGCACTGGAGCTGCCGACGCCTGTGCTTCCTCAACCGTCGGCGCCGTTGTCGTGTTGCCATCACTCCCCCGCCCCCCATCCATGCTCCGCAGTGTGAAAGCCCTGCCCCACCGCGGCAAGAGGGCCAGGCCCTCGCCACGTCGGCGGACGACCGCCCCATCGATCAGCGGTCGAACCAGATCGGGTACGGCACCGTCGGCCGCGGGGCGGGCGCCGGGTCCTCCCAACTCTCGAAACGCACCGGGAACGCGGCCGTCGACGCCGACCACGGCTCCGGCCCCGTTCCATCCTGGCCGCCGGAAACCGGCGCGGTCCGCGTCCGGAGCGGTCCGGTGCGCGTCCCGTCCCGCTCCCCCTCGGTTTGGTACCTTTCACTGGACACGTAAATCGATCGGATGTTCGTTTTCTGGGATCTCCGAGACGTCCGTTGTCGGCAGTAGACGCTCACGTTCTCCGACGTGCGGCGTGCCACACACGTGCCACACAATCGGACCGGGTGAAAGCTCATGGCAGGAACCGACCACGAAAAGGCGCTGGACACCGCGCTCGCACAGATCGAGCGGAAATTTGGCAAGGGTGCGGTCATGCGCCTCGGCGAGCGGCCCAATGAGCCCATCGAGGTGATCCCTACCGGATCGACCGCGCTGGACGTGGCGCTCGGTGTGGGCGGTCTGCCCCGCGGCCGTGTGGTGGAGGTGTACGGGCCGGAGTCCTCCGGCAAGACGACGCTGACGTTGCACGCGG
This sequence comes from Streptomyces sp. NPDC031274, assembly GCF_055570235.1. Taxonomy (NCBI): domain Bacteria; kingdom Bacillati; phylum Actinomycetota; class Actinomycetes; order Kitasatosporales; family Streptomycetaceae; genus Streptomyces; species Streptomyces sp. NPDC031274. The sequence goes on from NZ_JBVIHP010000038.1 coordinate 30,156, forward strand.
TAGCTAACGCGCAGAAGGCCGGCGGCTCGGTGGCGTTCATCGACGCCGAGCACGCCCTCGACCCCGAGTACGCCAAGAAGCTGGGCGTCGACACCGACAACCTCATCCTCTCTCAGCCGGACAACGGCGAGCAGGCTCTGGAGATCGTCGACATCCTGATCCGCTCCGGCGCGATCGACTTGATCGTGATCGACTCCGTCGCGGCCCTGGTGCCACGCGCCGAGATCGAGGGCGAGATGGGCGACTCCCACATGGGTCTGCAGGCCCGTCTGATGAGCCAGGCGCTCCGGAAGATCACCAGCGCGCTCAGCCAGACGAGGACAACGGCGATCTTCATCAACCAACTGCGCGAGAAGATCGGCGTGATGTTCGGTTCCCCGGAGACCACGACCGGTGGCCGCGCGCTGAAGTTCTACGCCTCGGTGCGGCTCGACATCCGCCGCATCGAGACCCTGAAGGACGGCACGGACGCGGTCGGCAACCGCACCCGCGTCAAGGTCGTCAAGAACAAGGTCGCGCCGCCCTTCAAGCAGGCCGAGTTCGACATCCTCTACGGCCAGGGCATCAGCCGCGAGGGCGGCCTGATCGACATGGGCGTGGACAACGGCTTCGTCCGCAAGGCAGGCGCCTGGTACACGTACGAGGGCGACCAGCTCGGCCAGGGCAAGGAGAACGCCCGCAACTTCCTCAAGGACAACCCCGACCTCGCCGACGGAATCGAGAAGAGGATCCTCGAGAAGCTCGGAATCGGGCTACCGGCGAAGGCCTCAGTCGCCGAGGACACGGGCGCCGTCCCGGTCCCTGATGCCGCACGGACCTCGGCGGGAAACGCCCCCTGACAGGCAAAGGCGCGGCACTGCCGGGGGCCGGGCTTCCCACATGTCCGGCGTCGCGGTGTGCTCCACGGCCCAGATCCGCTCGCGTCCCTGTTCCTTACCGAGAACTTGCTCGTGCGCGCCCGGGCGACACCAGCCCTTACGCGAGGCACAGAGGACACCGAGCTCGGCAAGGAATCGACGACCGCATCAGGATCCGGCTGGTCGGGAGCGGCCGGACGCGTCGGGAATGCCGGGCACTTCAGGCATGCCGTTTCAGATCTGTCGGCCGAGGAAGGCCAGCAGTCGCACGTGCGCCGGTGCACCCTCTGGGGCAGGCGTCCGGGGGCCGAACATGCCGGGACGGCGGAAGGGCTCCATGTCCATCTTCCGCATGCTTGCGAGCAGGTCCGCGCACAGGTGCTGGTCGACCAGGTCGGTGCGGTCGGTGGCGACGGCCAGGTCGACGCCGTGGACGAGGACCTCGGTGAGGTGGATCAGCGCCGCCATCGGACCCGGGACGGATCCGAAGCCGAGGCGAACCGTCACCTTGGCCAGGTCGGTGCCGGTGGAGGCCGCGTGCTGCCAGGCTGCGCGGTCGGTGTCGGCGGCGGCCCGGTAGGCGCCGGAGGGGTCGGCGCCGAGCCAGTCGTCGTGGTGTTCGCCCCCGGGGTCGGTGCCGGTCAGTTCAGCGGCGAAGATCCGCATGCCGCCGACGAGGTGGTTGAGCGTGGCGTGCGCGTCCCACGCCGAGCAGAGAGTGGGGGCGGACCACCGATCGCCGTCGTCGACTGCCTCGACCACCGCGCCCGTCATGGCCAGCGCCCTACCGATGGACCCGACCGCTGGAGGACGGCGGGCCATCACCCGGTCCAGCCAGTCGTAGACCCGGGTGAACGCCAGCTTCTGGGCGCCGGACTGGCAGTGCGCCTCGGCGCCCTCGGCATCGGTGAACGCCAGGAACGTCTTCTCACACCGCAGGTGGTCGTACAGCTTCTCCGGCTGCCCCTTGAAGAAGCCGTCGTCCTCACCGGAGCAGACCAGTACCGGGCAGGTGATCTGTTCGGCGATGCCCTCGCGCAGGTGGTAGTCGAGGTAGGCGGCGCAGAAGGCGCGCGGAGTGTCGGCGCCCATGGCGAACATGCCGTGCTCGATGGCCCACTTGGTGCTGGGGTCGGAGGCCATGGCGGCCGCCAGTGCAGCGTCCAGCTCGGGGTCGTGCGGGGCCCGCAGCCGGCGCTCGGCCTCGGCGCGGGGCAGCGCGAGGGGGGCGGTGCTGAGGTCGCCGAGGTCGAAGACGCCGTCGAGAGCGACGACGGCGGTGATCCGTCGGTCGAAGGCGGCGGCGCGGGGCGCGAGGTAGCCGCCCATGCTGACGCCGAGGACGGCTATCCGCTCCGGGTCGATCTCGGGCAGCGTTGCCGCGAAGTCGAGCACTGGGGTGATGACGTTCTCCCAGTCCGGGCGGAACATCAGGTTCTGGTGGTGGCGTGTGCCGGGCTGGCCGGGGCCGTCGAGGACCAGGACGGTGTAACCGCGTTCGACGGCGGCCGCTGCGCCGAAGAAGTGCATCTCCTCGGCGGTGCCGTCGAAGCCGTTGAACATCACCACGGTCGGGCGCGGCAGGCCGGAGGCGTCGGAGCGGTAGAGGTAGCCGGGCAGCGTCGTGCCCTCGTAGGGGATGGTGACCGGCTCGATCGCGGGGGTGAACAGTTCGGCGGCCTGGCGGAAGCAGGCGACGGAGGCGTCGTAAGCATGGTGGATGCGCGGGTCGGCGGCGTTGCCGTGCAGGAAGAATTCCGCGCAGCGGTAGTAGTTCGAGGCGCGCAGGAAACCGTCGCGCGCGCTGGTGCGGTGGCCGCCTTCCCGCGAGGTGCGGGCCTGGTCGGCGACCCGGTCGGCGGTGGCCAGCCACTGGTCGTGCCAGCTGTCGTAGTCGCCGGGGGCGATGTGCTCGGCGGTGGTGGCGACCTCGCCGAAGTCGGCGCCACCGTAGGCGATGTGCCCGAGCGTCCGCAGGGTCTCGTACCAGAACGAGGGGTGGTCGGGGAAGAAGATCGGATTCACCGCAGGCTCCTAACGCAGTCATCTACTGCTTTTAGTGAGACCATAGGCGCGCCATCGCCATAAACGCAAGCACGCACTGCGTTAAGCTTGGTGTGTGCATGAGAACCCCTCATCGGCCGCTTCGCCGACACCGCCTCCCGCCCGCCGCCCGGGAGGCCGCAGCGCCCGGGTCCGCATCGCCGTCCACCAGGCCGTCACCGACCTGATCGCCGAACGCGGCTACGGCACCTTCGCGGTGCGTGAGGTCGCCGCCCGCGCGGGTGTGGCCGACACCAGCATCTACCGCCGCTGGGGCACCCTGGAGGCGCTGCTGATGGACGTGGTCGTCAGCCGCCTGACCGAGGGCTCGCCCATGCCGGACACCGGCAGCCTCGCCGACGACCTGCGCTCCTTCGCCGCCAAGGCCGCCGAGGACGTCACCGGGCCGGACGGCCTGGCCCTGCTGCGCACCGTCGTCACCGCGCTGGGTACCGGCCCTGACGGCGAGTCGGCCCGTGACCGGTTCCTCTCCGTCCGCTCCGAGCAGCTCCAGGGCATGCTGGAGCGGGCCCGCACCCGCGGTGAGGACGCCCCCGACGTACTGGAGGTACTGGACGGCATCCTGGCGCCGATCTACGTCCGGGTGCTCTTCGGCGTCGTACCGCTGACACCCGACTATCTCGACGGCCTGGTCGACCGCGTGCTCGCGCGCCGACCGGAGTGACCGCTCGCCGGAGCAATGTCCACGCTCGCGCCGCACCTGCTCCATTCAGCGCCAATGCACGTCAACACGCTGCCGATGCACCGGGTCCTCACCCATCCGAAGGGGGCCGGGATGCCCACCGAGACGACCCCCGACAGCCCGGCTTCAATCCCGTCCCGGCCTTCAATCCCGCCGGGCGGCGCGGTTTACCGGGGAGCGATTTCTTCCTCGATGAAGGGTTCGGTGGAGGTCGGGGTCGCCGGTGCCTCTGGGATATCGGGCTCCCGCCTCTCCTGCGCCTCCGCCGCCAGTCGGCGGCGGCGCGTGGCCGGGGCGAAGACGGCCAGCACGAGGGCTCCGAGGATCCAGGTTCCGGCGATGAACATGAAGACCGCCTCGTAGCCGACGCCGTTGTAGATCCCGGCGATCATCAGCGGTCCTGCCGCGTTCGACAGCCGGCCCAGGCCGTAGGCGATGCTGGTGCCGAGCGAGCGGCCCCGGGTGTCGAAGAGTTCCGGCGAGTACGCGTAGGCCAGGGCGGTGTAGCCGCGCTCGAAGAGGTTGACCATGAACCCGAACACGACGATGAGGACCGGGGTGAACGTCAGTCCGTACAGCAGGCCGGACGTGGCGATGATCAGCCCGAAGACCACCAGGCACCATTTGCGCTCGAACCGGTCGGTGACCATCGCCGCGAGGAAGGAGCCGAGCGGTGCGCCGACCGTCGTCAGAGCCACGTAGAAGATCGAGTCCTCCACGCTGACGCCCTCGGCGGCCAGCAGCGTCGGCGCCCAGCTGGAGTAGCCGAAGAAGCCGATGGTCTGGGTGATCCACAGGACCGACAGCAGGATCGTGGGGAACAGGAACTTCCTGTCCTTGAGCATGGCGAGACCGGTCCTGCCGACCGGACCCTGCGGCTGCGGATTCCGCGCGGCGGGCAGCTCACCGTGCTCAGCTGCCGCACCCGCCTCGATGCGCGTCAGAACGGCGTCGGCCTCCTCGTGGCGGCCGCGGGACTCGAGCCACTGCGGAGACTCCTCGAGTTTCCGTACGAAGAACAGGAACAGGAAGCCGATCGAGCCCCACAGGTAGACCAGGCGCCAGGACCAGTCGGACATGGGCACGACAGCGGAGGCGATGAGGTTGGTGACGGGGGTGCCGCAGATGCCGATGACGACGGCGTACGCCTGGAACTTTCCGCGCTTGGCTCGCGGGTAGAGCTCGCTGATGTAGACGACGGCGATGACGGTCATCGCGGAGAGGCCCGCGGAGGTCAGCACGCGGAAGACGCCCAGGGACCAGATGTCCCAGGCGAAGACGCACGCGAAGGACCAGACGGTGTACCAGAACGTGGTCACGATGAGCATGCGCCGGCGCCCCAGCCGGTCGGCGAGTCCGCCGGCGACGACAGCCCCGAAGAACATGCCGACGAAGGACAGCGAGGTCACATAGGCGATGTGGTTGACGCCGGAGCCCCACTGTTCGCGCACCACGGGGGCCGTGATGGCGAAGGTGTTGATGTCCGCGAACTCGAAGAAGTAGGCGAACGCCACCGCGTAGAGCGTGGTTTTGTGGAATTTCGAGATGGGCAACCGGTCGAGCCGGTTGGCCGCGTTGGTGGCGGGGGTGTGCTGCACTGCACGCTCCTGGGATGGGGACGCGGCACCGTTGCCGGGCCGGTGGGTTGCTGTCAGCCGGCCTCTTCGGGCCAGTACAGACGCCGGGGGTTGTCGACCAAGAGGGCCTGCTGCCGGGCAGGGGTCGTGGCGACATGCGGGATGTGGTCGACCAGCAGGCCGTCGTCGGGCATGTGGTTCTTGAGGTTCGGGTGGGGCCAGTCGGTGCCCCACAGGGCCCGGTCGGTGAACTCGTCGACGACCTTGCGGGCGAACGGCACGACGTCGCGGTAGGCATGGCGCTCGCCGTCAAGGGCGGGTGGTCCGGTGACGGTCAGGCGCTCGGGGCAGGAGACCTTGACCCAGACGTCGTTGGTCTCGACGAAGCGCAGGAAGCGGGCGAACTCGGGGCCGTCCGGACTCCGGGTGACGTCGGGGCGGCCCATGTGGTCGATGACGAGCGGAACGGGCAGGGAGGCGAAGAACGTCTCCAGGTCGGCGAGATCCGGAGCCTCGAAGTAGAGGACGACGTGCCATCCCAGCGGTGCGATCCTGCGGGCGATGGCCGCCAGGGCCTCGGTGGGTGCGGCGTCCACCAGGCGTCGGACGAAGTTGAAGCGCACCCCTCGCACTCCCGCGTCGTGCAGGCGCCGCAGTTGTCCGTCACTGACGTCGGGGCGCACGGTCGCCACCCCCCGGGCCCGGTCACCGGCGCTGTGCAGGGCGTCCACCAGGGCGCTGTTGTCGGCGCCGTGGCAGGTGGCCTGCACGATGACGTTGCGCGCGATGCCGAGATGGTCGCGGAGGGCGAAGAGATCGTGCTTGGAGGCGTCGACGGGCGTGTACTTGCGTTCGGCCGCGAAGGGAAACTCGGCGCCGGGGCCGAACACGTGGCAGTGGGCGTCCACGGCTCCCGCAGGCAGGGCGAAGGCGGGCTTGGTGGGGCCGCGGTACCAGTCGAGCCAGCCGGGGGTGACGGCGAAGTCCTGGTCGGTCATCGGGAGTGCTCCTCGTACTGTCAGTCGACGTAGGTCAGGCCGTGCTCGGCGAGGCGTCCGCGCATGGCGTACATGTCCAGGCCCAGCTCGCCCACCTTGAACCGTTCCCGCTTGCCCTCCTCGGCGTCCTCGCGCCTCGCGGCCGCCTCGGCCACCGCGGCGGCCCGGGCGGCGGGCACGACGACGACGCCGTCGGTGTCAGCGACGATCACGTCACCCGGGTTGACCAGCGCGTTGGCGACGACGACAGGAACGTTGACCGAACCGAGCGTGGCCTTGACGGTGCCCTTGGCGTTGATCGCGCGAGAGAAGACGGGGAAGTCCATCTGCCGCAGCTCGTCGACATCGCGGCAGCCGCCGTCGATGACAAGGCCCTTGGCCCCACGGGCGCGGAGGGAGGTGGCGAGCAGCTCGCCGAAGAAGCCGTCCTCGCTCTCGGTGGTGCAGCCCGCGACGACGACGTCGCCCTCGCGCACCTGCTCGGCGGCCACATGCAGCATCCAGTTGTCGCCGGGCTGCAGCAGCACGGTGACGGCGGTGCCGCAGAGCTTCGCGCCCTCGTAGACCGGCCGGATGTGGGGACGCATCAGGCCGAGTCGGCCCATGGCCTCGTGGACCGTGGCGACCCCGAACCGGGACAGGGCCTCGACCGCCGCGCGGTCGGCGCGTTCAATGGTGCGGTGGACGACTCCGAGTTCGTGCATGGTGTGGCTCCTTGCGCTGTCGTGGGTGGTCGGATCGGACGGATCGATCCGCTCTGAAGGCGAAACCCGGCCGGAGGGGCGGGGCCAGCGGGGGGACTCAGCGACCCTGGGCGGTCAGGCGCGCGTCCAGGCGGGGATAGACACGCCTGGCGTTCCGTTCCTCGATCGCGGTCAGTTTCTCGTCCGACAGGCCCGCGTTCTCGACGTAACGGCGGGTGTCGTCGAAGTGGTGGCCGGTGTGCGGGTCGATGCCACGGACGGCTCCGATCATCTCGGAGGCGAAGAGGATGTTGGCGTACGGGACCACTTCAAGCAGCAGGTTGATGCCGGGCTGGTGGTAGACACAGGTGTCGAAGAAGACGTTGTGCAGCAGTGACTCCACCGCCTCCGGCTTGCCCAACGCCTGCGCCAGGCCCCGGAATCGGCCCCAGTGGTACGGCACGGCGCCGCCGCCGTGCGGGACGATCAGGCGCAGGTCGGGGAAGTCGGCGAACAGATCCCCGTTCAGCAGCTGCATGAACGCGGTCGTGTCGGCGTTGAGGTAGTGCGCCCCGGTGGTGTGGAAGGCCGGATTGCAGCTGGTGGAGACGTGCACCATGGCCGGCACGTCCAGCTCGGCGAGCTTCTCCCACACCGGGTACCAGGACCGGTCGGTCAGCGGTGGTGCGGTCCAGTGACCGCCGGAGGGGTCCGGGTTGATGTTGACGGTGACGGCGCCCAGCTCAAGGACGGCGCGTTCGAGTTCGGGGATGACGGTGGCCGGATCGGCCCCCGGTGACTGCGGCAGCATCGCGCCGGGGGCGAATCGCCCGGGGTAGAGCTCGGCCACGCGGTGGCACAGGTCGTTGCAGATACGGGCCCACGCGGAGGAGGTGGCGAAGTCGCCGATGTGGTGGGCCATGAACGAGGCGCGGGGGGAGAAGACGGTGACGTCGATGCCTCGCTCGTCCATGAGACGCAGTTGGTTCGTCTCGATGGACTCGCGGATCTGGTCGTCACTGATGGCGGGCCCCGCGGGGCCGGGTGCCTGTGCCGGGTCGGTGAGCGCGGCGGTCTGGGCCTGGCGCCATTCCCCCAGCGGGGCCGGCGCCGTCGTGTAGTGGCCGTGGACGTCGATGATCACGCGGTGTTCTCCAGAGCGGTGGGAGTGGGGTCCCAGAGGGAACGGGGTATCAGCAGATCGCCGGCCATGACGAGACGGGCGGTGCGCAGCAGCGCGGAGCGCGTGACCTGCTGGGGATCGTCAGGGGCGAGGCCGAGGGTGACGCTGAACTCTCCGGACGGGTGCTCGACGGAGACGGTGGGCTCCGTGCCGGAAACCTCCGCGGCGACGTCACGGGCGACGCTGTCTTCGAGTACACAGGCAGTCGCGGCAGTGACGGCGGCGAGCACGCCGATGGACTGGTGGCACACCCGTGGGATGAGGCTGCGCGTGGAGAGGGTGCCCCCGTGACGCGGCGGCGCCACCAGCGTCATCTTCGGGTAGTTCTTCTCCGTGACGTCGCCCAGGCCCATGGCTTCGCCGCAGATCAGGCGCAGCGCCTCGACACGGGCCTTGAGCCCGGCGTCGGCGTCGATCTGTGCCGGTGTCTCGTAGCCGGTGGCGCCGAGGCGCTCGGCTGCCACGATCACCAGGGGCTGGCCGTTGTCGATCAGGGTGACATCGACAGCGCCACAGCCGGGAACCTCGATGGTGTCGCGCGCGCGCCCGGTGGGGAGCAGGGATCCCGCGACGGAGCCGGCCGTGTCCAGGAAGCCGATCTCGACCGGAGCGGCGGTGCCGGGGACACCGTCGATACGGGCGTCGCCCTGGTAGTCGACGTACCGCGCCCCGTCCGTGCCCAGTGGGGTGGCGACGGTGATCTCGGCGACCATGCCGGTGTTGCGGGTACGCACACGGGCGGTGGTGCGATCGGTGTCGGGGACGACCATGCCGGTCTCGACGGCGAACGGCAGCACGGCAGCCAGCATGTTGCCGCAGTTGGATGAGGTGTCGGCGGTGTCCCCGCCGGGCTGTATCTGGACGAAGGTCCACTCCACGTCGACGCCGGGTTCCGTGCCCGGCCTCACGATGCCGACCTTGCTGGTCAGCGAGTGCCCGCCGCCGACACCGTCGATCTGGCGCGGGTCGGGAGATCCCATCGCGGCAAGGAGTACGGCGTCTCGGAGCCCGGTGTCCTCGGGCAGCAGTCGCGCGTCGAAGAACGGCCCCCGCGACGTCCCGCCCCGCATGAACAGGCACGGAATCGCGGTCTGGGAGCCGTGACGGCGCGCCCCGTGGGTCCGGGCGACTGCTTCGGCAGGCATCGGCACTCCTTCGTCAACGGGTGATACGCAGAGGAAACTAGATCATCAACCAGATTGTTGACAAGATGTTTGATGAAATTACAAAAGAAGTCCCCCAGGGCACGCCCTGAGCCCCCACGGCTCTAGGCTTCACCTGCACAGACCTGCCGATGAAAGAGGTCGAACGAGTTGACGGACAAGCTGACGGGCGCCGCCGCACGCCAGTACGTGGCCGACGCCATCAGGCATTCCTTGCGCTCCGGGGACCTGGTGCCCGGGCAGCGACTTGTGGAGAACGACCTCGCCGAGTCCTACGGGACGACCCGCAGCGCCGTCCGCGAGGCCCTGCAGGACCTCGCCGCCGAGGAGATCGTCGAGATCATCCCCCGCCGCGGCGCCCGCATCCGGGCGGTCTCCGTGGACGAGGCCATCCAGATCACCGAGTGCCGCTCCGCCCTTGAGCAGCTGTGCGCCATGAAGGCCGCCACGCAGGCGAACGAGGCGCAGCGTACGGAGCTGCGCCGGATCGGCACAGAGATGCGGCAGGCCGTCGCGGACGGAGCGGTGCACACCTACTCCGCCCTCAACCAGCGCCTGCACGAACTGGTGGTCGAGGCCAGCGGTCAGGAGGTGGCCAGGCGCCAACTCGAACGACTCAACGGACCGATGGTGCGTTTCCAGTTCCGGCTGGCCCTGCGCCCGGGCCGTCCCGCCCAGTCGTTGCAGCAGCACCTGGACATCATCGACGGAATCGTCAGCGGTGACGCCACGGCAGCGGCACGGGCTGCTGCCGTGCACTTGGCCGACGTGGTCGAACAACTGCGGTCGTCGGCCGCCACATCGTCCACACCGGTACCGACCCGCACTTGAACCGCCGCCCGCGACGAGCGGGCCGACGAACGCTCACAGCCTGCGGTTCGAACGGCTGATCAGTTGTGCACACGCAGCCCGCGGCGGCGCCATGGCCGAGCGTGGCGCCGCGCAAAATGCCCCGGGCCACCACTCCACGGTCGTGGAACTGTCGTGTAGGGATTCCGCATGCCGAAACCGTAGGCCGGCGGGCCCGTTGGGCCTGGGAGAGGTTCCTCCCGCGTTCCCGCGTTCCCGCCTTCGTCGTGACGGAGTGAGGCCATGGCCGCGCCCAACGATTCTCTGCTGAGCCTGATCCGTGAAGCGGGCTGGACGTACGAGGCGCTGGCCCGCCGCGTCAACACCGCCGCGTTCCGACGCAAGCCGGGTACCAGCTTCGACCGGTCGACGGTGGCGCACTGGGTGCGCGGTTCTCGCCCTCGCAACCCGGTGCCGGAACTGCTGTGCGGGCTCTTCACCCAACGCCTCGGGCGTCTGATCACGCCGGTGGAGTTGGGGCTCGCCGATGCCCGGCCACCGGTGCTCAGGGGTGCGGCCGCGCTCATCGCCGCCATCCCCGGCCTCGAAGCAGGCGGCCTCCAGGAGGCAGGCAGGGGCGACGCGGCACCCCGCACCCGCGTACCCGGACAGAGCCCAGGTCCCGACAGCGGGGACAGGCCCGTTCAGGCCTGGCACGAGCAGGTGTGGCGAGGAGCCGAGCGGTTCTTCGTGGGGCAGACAGCCGCTCTGGGCGGGAAGCGCACCGGGCCGGTCCTTCTGGCCTACCTGCGGTCCGCCTTCAGCCCCGGGGGCGACGCCGCGTCCACGGGAGCGGAGTCGAGGGCGGGTCTCGTTCATGTTGCACGCACCGCGGTTCTCCTGGCCGGCAGCTACACCGACGCATGCCGCACCCAGGAGGCACAGGACGCACTGACCGCCGCCGAAGCGCTCGCCGACCACGCGGAGGACAAGGCCGTCCAGGCCATCGCGCTGCGGCAGTTGAGCGAGAGCGCCCTGCTGCGGGGCAGGACCGCCCTTGCGACGGGATATCTGAACCGCGCTCTGGAGATCTCCCGCCACACGTCGAGGCCGGTGCGTGTGTACGTCGCCGCTCAGGCGGCCCGGGTGTACGCGGCGAGCGGGGAACGGGCGGCAGCGCTGAAGTGGCTGGAGACCGCGTCCCGGTTGATGCCTCGCTACACGGGCGGCGAGGAACCCTTCGCGGTCTACTCGGCGGCGGCCTTGCACTATCAGCAGGCCGCCGTTCTGTTTCGCCTCGGTGAGCCGCGTGAGGCCCATGCGGCACTCACCGCATCGCTCGACGCGCGGCCCGCACAGGAAGCGCGCGCGGTTCTGTTCACGCTGCTCGCCAGAGGGTGGCTGCACCACGCCGAGGGCCACAGCGATGCGGTGAACGCCGCCGTGGACACCGCATCGGAGATGAACGCCGCCATCGCTTCGATCAGGGCGGCCCGGGAAATCGCACGTATCCGCTCGGCACAACGGTCTTGAGCGGCGCGCCGTACGACCGTGCGGACATGCACGCGCCGAACGGATCACCGAGCATGGAGACATGAACGATCCCTGGCTTGTCGCGCGCCTCCTCACCGTTCACGGCTCGTCCCGCCCGAGTGCCGCGCAGGCGGACGCGGCGCGCGAGTGCCCTGCTGGCGACGGCGTATCGCCACAGGAGGGAACCGACGCCTCGCACACCGAATTCAACACGTTCAACAACGCCCCCGGGCCGATCCCGGAATCGCCGACCGGGCCGGTCGTTCACCGACCGGGACGCAGATGACCGAGGTGTCTCCGCGCCCTGCCTCGCAACTCTCCCCGGCGTCACACCTGCACCGCGGTAGCGGAAAATCTTCACCCCTTGGCGTGACTCTCGTTCGGCGCAACGGCCGTAACGTTCCTGCAGCAGCCCGTGTGAGCTGCGCAATCACCGGCAACTCCCGCGTCTAGGTCTTTCGTTCGAGGACCACACCATTCTCCCAAGATCCTTTGCGCCCATAAGGTCATGCCGATTCCAGCAGGACGCGATTCCGGGTGAGGTGTGGGTGTCTGGCGAACTCTTGTGCTCCGCAGCCAAGTTCAGACTCAGTGCTGCTGCTGAGTGGAGGCGGCCGACGAGAGGTACAGCACGCCGCGGGGCGGCCGACGGCGAGAAGAGGACTCTCCAGTGACACGGTCGCACGCACCGGGGGCGGCCGGAGAGCGGACGGCCGTGATCGAGGGCCTTGCCGGCGTCGTGCCGCCGCGCGCGGTGAGCAACAACGAGCTGCCGGCCGCCTGGGAGACCGACGACGCCTGGGTGCGCCGTCGCACCGGCATCGGAACGCGCCACTGGGTCGGCCCCGGAGTGTCGACCGGCGACCTCGCCCTCCGGGCCGCGGCCCGGGCGCTGGATGTGGCGGCCGCCGCGCCGCTCCACCGGCTCGACGCGGCCACCGATCACCCTGTCGACGCGGTCATCGTGGCTACGTCCACCCCCGACCGGCCGATGCCCGCCATGGCACCACAACTGGCGCACCGGCTCGGTCTCGGCCAGGTCGCGGCCTGGGACGTGGCCGCCGCGTGCAGCGGATTCGTCTACGCCCTCGCCACCGCCGCCGGTGTGATCGGGGCGGGAATCGCCCACCGGGTCCTGGTCGTCGCAGCCGAGGTGTACTCCACGCTGATCGCCCCGGACGACCGTGGTGCCGGCGTCGTCTTCGCGGACGGGGCGGGTGCGGTGGTGCTGCGCCGCGGCGAACACGGGGAGCCGGGCAGCATCCTCGGCTTCGACCTGGGCAGTGACGGCGCCGGTCATGACCTGATCGAAGTGCCGGGCGGTGGCGCGCTTGCCCGCTCCGCGCCCGACCGCTACACCCCGGAGGACCTGCACTTCCGGATGCGAGGGCATGACGTGTTCCAACATGCCGTCACCCGCATGACGCTCTCCTCACAGGTGCTGCTCAAGAATGTGGGCTGGTCGGTGGACGACGTCGACCGGTTCGTGGCGCACCAGGCCAACGCACGCATCCTGAGCGCCGTGGCCGACCGCATCCCCCTGGCCGCCGACCGGCAGGTCTCCAACATCGACCGCGTCGGCAACACCGGGGCCGCCTCCATTCCGCTGGCACTGGCCGACGCAGCCGCGAACAGCAGCCTCCACTCCGGGCAGCGCGTCCTGCTCACCTCTTTCGGGGCGGGGCTCACCTGGGGCTCCGCCGCCCTGCTGTGGCCCCGGCTCGCCCCGGTCCCCTCCGTCCACAGCACCGGCGACGGCCCCCTGCGCGACGCCTGATCAGCAGCTCTCCCCATTTCCCCCTCCCCTGCCTCCCGTTCCATCACCTGCCTCCGTTCCATCACCTGAAAGGGCACAGCCATGCCTTCGATCGACACCGCGATCCAGTCCGTACTGACCGGAAAGTTCGAGGTTCTCCAGGACCGCATCCTCCCCGGGGCCACACTGGAGAGCCTCGATCTGGACTCCCTGGCCCTGGCCGAACTCGCCCTGGCCCTCCAGGAAGAGCTGGCCGTCGAGGTGCAGGAGCACGAGGCGACGAAGAGCACCACGATCGCCGAGCTCACCGCCACCTTGGCCGCCAAGCGCACCGCGGCGGGCGCGCTGTGACGGTGGACAGCCGTACGGTCGCCGTCACCGGCCTGGGGCTCATCACCCCGGCCGGTGTCGGCCGCGAGGCGACCTGGGCGGGCGTACTGCGCGGTGAGTCCACGGCGGCCCACGACCCCCAGCTCAAGGAACTTCCCGTCGACTTCTCCTGCCGCATTCCGGAGATGACCCCGGAGCAGGCCAGGATCGGCGGCGGCAAGGCCTGGCGGATGGGCCGGTTCTCGCAGCTTGCCGTGCTCGCGGCGCGTGAGGCGGTGGCCGACGCGGGCCTAGTTCCGACCGACTGGGACGGCGCCCGGGTGGCTGTCGTCATCGGTTCGGGGCTGGCCGGCGCGGCCCACCTGGAGGAGCAGACCCTGCGCATGCAGGCGGGCCCCGACCTGGTGTCCCCCGTCCTGATCCCGATGCTGATCTCCAACATGGCCGCCGGTGAGGTCCTGCTCGATCTGAACGCACGCGGTCCGTCCCTGGCCACGGAGACCGCCTGCGCCTCGGGGGCCAGCGCCCTGGCGGTCGCCCGTGACCTGCTCCTTTCGGGTGCCTGCGACATCGCGGTGGCCGGCGGCACCGAGGCCGCGATCAGCCCGGTCGTCACCACCGGCTTCCACAGGATGGGTGCCCTCTCCTCCCGTACGGACGATCCCTCACGAGCCTCCAGGCCGTTCGCCGCCGACCGTGACGGCTTCGTCATCTCCGAGGGGGCGGCCGTCCTCGTACTCGAACGCGCCGAGGACGCGCGAGCACGCGGACAGAAGCAGTACGCCCAGCTCGCCGGCATCGGCCTGAGCTCGGACGCCCACCACCCCACGGCCCCCGCCCCCGGCGGCACGGTGGCGGAAGTGGCACTGCGCGCCGCCATCGGCGAAGCCGGGCTCGCGCCGGGGGACATCGATCATGTCAACGCCCATGGCACGTCGACCCCGTTGAACGATCAGACCGAGGCCGAGCTCATCGCACGTGTCCTGCCCCACGGGCCCACCGTGACCTCCGCCAAGGGGGTCCTCGGGCACAGCCTCGGCGCGGCCGGTGCGATCGAGGCGGCCCTGACGGCCCTGACGATCCACCACTCGAGCGTCCCTCCCGTCGGCAACCTCACGTCCGGCACTCTGGCGTATCCCCTGGACTGCGTGGTGGACCGGCCCCGACAGCAGACCGTACGGGCCGCCGCCAGCCATTCGTTCGGCTTCGGTGGCCACAACGTGGTGCTCGTCCTGCGCGCGCCCTGAACCGGAGTCACCTCCCCGCAGCGTTCCCCCGCACCTCTTCACCCTCAGAAAGTCACCTCCCCTGTGACCGTGTACAGCGCGCTCGCCCACGCCAGCGTCCACATTCCCCTCGGCCGGCAGACCGTGGCCGAGGCCGAGGACCGGTTCCGGGACCACAACCCCGGCATCTCCCTGTCCCCCGGTGTGCTGCGCCACATGTACGGGCTACAGGCGCGCAGCGTCGCGCCCGCCGACGAGCAGCCCTCCGATCTCGCCGCCCAGGCCGCCCGTGCCTTGTTCGACGAACACGGCACCGGCCCCGGTGACATCGACCTGTTGCTGTTCGCCGGCATCCTCGCCGACATGGAAGAGCCGGCCACGGCCCATGTCGTCGCCGCCAAACTGGGACTCGGCTGTCCCGTCTTCGATCTGAAGAACGCCTGCAACGGCGTGCTCAACGCGCTGGAAGTCGCCGACGCGTTCATCAGGACCGGCCAGTACCGCCGCGTCCTCATCACCACCGCCGAGGTCAGCACCCGAGAGAGCCGATGGTCGGTGGATGACGCGGCCGACGTCCTGCACGCCCTGCCGAGTCTGAGCACCGGCGACATGGGATCCGCCGTCCTGGTCGAGGCCTCCGGGCGGCCCGGCATCCTCGGCAGCCGGTTCTTCGCCAACTCCTGGGGCTGGCAGGCCGCGACCCTGCCCAACCCCTACGCCCAGCACCGCACTCTCGGTCATCTGCGCATCGATTCCGCCCAGTTGGTGGCCTCCTTCGAGGGCATGCCCGAGAAGGTGCGCGGCGCACTGCACGACTTCGGGGTGAAAGTCGGCGACCTGGATCTCGCCTGTATCCACCAACCGTCGGTGGCCTTCACCAAGGTCGCCTGCGACTGGGTCGGCGTGGATCCCGGGCAGATCCTCACCACCTTCCCCACCCACGGAAACGTCGCCACCAACACCATCCCCCTCCAGCTGGCCACCGCCCTCAAAGCCGGACGACTACAACGCGGCGATCTGGTGGGCCTATTCGGCTTCGCCAGTGGAGCCAGCAGTGGCCTGGTCCTGTGCGAATGGTGAGACCACCACGCACCTTCGGCCGACCAACCAGCCCTGTGTACGGAGCCTCCACCATGACCTCCCACTCCCCCGCTCGGACCCTCGCCGTCGAGGCGCCCCGGAGCCCTTCCGACAGGCAGCCCCGCATCACCCCCGTCCCCTCGGACCAGTGGCCACCCGTCCTGCACGCGGTCCTCGACGCGTCCCGCAAGGACGGGCCGGGACGGATCAATCTGTTCGGCACCCTGGCCCACCATCTCCCGCTGGCCGAGGCCTGGTTGGCGCTCGCCAAGATCCTCACCCACGACGGCACCCTGCCCGCGCGCGATCGCGAACTGACCATCCTGCGCACCGCCCACCGCCTCGACTCCGCATTCGTCCACGATCGCCACACGCCCCAGGCCAGTGCTGCCGGACTGCGCCCCGACGAGACGGCCGCCACCGCCGCACCGCTGGAGGCCTACGGCTGGAGTCCCGACGACTTGGCGCTGTTGCAGACCGTCGACGCGCTGGCCGACCGCGCCGATGTACCGGATGCCACATGGGAGCGGCTGGCCCAGCGGCTGCACTCCGACCAGCTGGTCGAACTCCTCGTCCTGGCCGGGCAGTCGGCCATGATGTGCATGACGCTGCGCACTCTGCGTACGCCGCCTGACGAACCCGGTACCGATCACGACCGTGCGGACGCCGGTCGCGACAGCCACCGGGCAGCCGAACGGCCACCCGCGGAGCACGACGATGCCACGCCGGACAAGGACGTCGACGTACGTGTCGACCGCGGGCGGTGCTGCAGCTCGGGCCAGTGCGTCACCACCGCCCCCGATGTCTTCGAGCAGAACGACGACGACGGCCTCGTCATGCTCCGCCCCGGGCGCCAGGTGTCCTCGGCACAGCACAGTGTCCGGTTGGCCGCCGCACTGTGCCCTGGTGGGGCGATCATCCTCACGCCCACGTCGTAAGCCCTCCCCCCTCCCCACTCACGGAGAGCCCTGCCCCCATGTCACTCACCTCCACGGCATCCACTCTCACGCTTCCGGCGCCATACGGCAGTTGCCCCTACGACCCGCCGCCCGCCTATCTGGAGGCGGCAGCCGAACGGCCCATCACCCGCACCCTGTTGCCGGACGGTTCACCGTGCTGGCTGATCACCGGATACCAGGAAGTCCGCGCCGTCCTCGCGGACGCCCGCTTCAGCGCCGACGCCCGCACCCCCGGCTTTCCTTTCCTCTCCCCGGGCCAGCGTGAACTGGCCACCGCCAAACCGAGCTTCATCCGCATGGACGACCCCGAGCACGCCCGACTGCGCCGCATGGTCACCAAGGACTTCCTGGTGAAGCGCATCGAGGCGCTACGGCCCGGCATCCAGCGCATCGTCGACGAGGCCATCGACCGCATGGTCGCGAAGGGGGCGCCGGCCGACCTGGTCGGTGACTTCGCGCTGCCGGTTCCTTCCCTGGTCATCTGCCTGATGCTCGGCGTCCCGTACCAGGATCACGACCTCTTCCAGTCCCTGAGCCGGACCCTTCTCGACAACAGCACCAGCCACGAACAGGCCGCCCAAGCCCACCACGAGCTCACGGCCTACCTGACCCGACTCGCCGCCGACAAACAGCGCGAGCCCGGTGACGACATCCTCAGCCGGCTGGTGGCGCGCGACGACCTCACCCCGCAGGAGACCGCCTCTTTGGGCTTCCTGCTCCTGGTCACCGGCCACGAGAGCACGGCCAACATGAGCGCCATGTGCACCCTGGCGCTGCTGCGCGACCCGGAGCAGATCACGCTGCTGCGCGAGCGCCCGGAGCTGATCCCCGCGGCAGTCGAGGAGTTGCTGCGCCACCTCACGATCATCCATCTGGGACTGGCCCGGGTGGCCACTGAACCTGTGGAGATCGCGGGAACGTCCCTGGCCGCCGGAAGCGCAGTGATCTGCATGCTGTCCACAGCCAACCGGGACGAGGACCTGTTCGGCACGGAGGGCTGTGCCCACCCCTCACAGCTCGACCTCACGCGCGACGCACGCCGCCATCTCGCGTTCGGCTTCGGGGTCCATCAGTGCCTCGGACAACCCCTGGCACGCGCCGAGTTGCACATCATCCTGGAAACGCTGCTGCGTCGTCTGCCCGGGCTCCGCCTCGCCGTACCGGAGGAGGAGCTCGACTTCAGCACGGGGAGCATCGTGTACGGAGTGAAGACGCTGCCCGTTTCCTGGTGATCCTGCGGCCCGCTCCACCGGTCGGCAGCGCCGTCGGGGCGTCGCCGTCGGATACGTTCGGGTCACGGGGTGAGGATCGCCCGGCCCCGGATCCGGCCGCTCTCGAGATCGTCCAGGGCGTCCTGGAAACGGTCGAGAGGATACTTGGCGGTGTGCAGGCGTACGCGGCCCTGCGCGGCAAGGACCATCAGCTCACACAGGTCGTTGTACGAGCCGACGAGGTTGCCGATGAAGTTGATCTCGGCGGAGATGATGTCGATGGTCGGGACGTCGATGTTCTCGCCGTAGCCGACCACGTGGTAGTCGCCCGCCTGCCGCAGCATGCCGACGCCGTCCTTGGTGGAGCCGCCCTCACCGACGAAGTCGATGACCGCCTCCGCCCCTTGCCCACCGGACAGTTCGCGTACCCGTTCCACCTGGCCGCCGTCGGCGACGACGCCGTGGTCGGCCCCGATGGAGACGGCCAGGGCCACCGCCTCCGGATTGCGGTCCACGACGACGATCTCGGCGGCGGTGATCGCCTTGAGGACCTGTACGCCGATGTGCCCGAGCCCGCCCGCGCCGATCACCACGCAGCGGCCCCCCGGCCGCAGCTTGCGGGCCGCCTTGGCCGCGGCGTGGTACGCCGTGAGGCCCGCGTCGGCGAGAGCCGCGACATCGGCCGGTTCGAGTGAGTCGTCGATCCGCACGACACTGCGCGCGGAGGTCTTCAGGTACTCGGCATAACCGCCGGCCGTGTCGATGCCGGGGAAGAGGTTGTTCTCGCAGTGCACGTCGTCACCTGCCCGGCACGCCCGGCACAGTCCGCAGGTGATCAGCGGGTGCACGATGACCTTGTCGCCCTCGGAGACATTGGTGACGGCGCTGCCGACCGCGTGGACCCAGCCGGCGTTCTCGTGCCCGATCGTGTAGGGCAGTGTCACTCCGGACTTCTGCGCCCACTGGCCCTCAAGGATGTGGATGTCGGTGCGGCACACGCCGGCACCGCCGATCCTGACGATCACGTCGAACGGGCCGGTGACCTCGGGAGCCGGGACCTCTGCCATGGTGAGGTTCTGGCCGTAGCCGACGACCTGGACTGCTTTCACGAGACGTTCTCCTTCGGCGGTGTGGTGAGGTGGAGGAGCTCCCGCGTGTGCCTGGGCTCCCGTGTGTGCATGGGCTCCTCCGCGTGTACGGGCTCCTCCGCGCGCGGGGACTGATCGGCCCCTGACCGCGGATACCGGGTGCGGAGCAGGCCTCGGCAGAAGTGCGCGTTGCCGTCGATCGACACCCGGACCGCCCGGGCGAACCGCAGCCGGAGCGGGATCTCACCCGGCGGGTAGCGCCGCCCTTCCTCGTCCACCAGGACCGGGTCGGACGGTGCCACGCCGAGCCCCAGAGCCTCCCGTCGCCGCAGCAGCGCACCGGACGTGGCCGCGTCGGGAAGGTCACCGAGGACCACGTCGTGGAGATCCTCCTCGGTGAGGTCCGGATTCCCGCGGAGGACGAGCGCCAGCGCCCGCTCCATCGCCGCGGCATGGGCCTTGCGGCGGAACGTCAGCCGGAGCGCTTCGAGATCCTTCTCCGCCTCGGCGCCGAACGTGCCGCGGTAGCCCGCGTCCGCGGCGAGGCCGCGGTTGATCAGGTCCGAGTCGTGGTGGTCGTCGAGCAGCACCACGACATCCCGCGTCCAGGGCAGCGCCGTCAGCGCGTCCTTGGAGTCCGATGCCATCAGATACGCGAAGTTCGGCGAACAGAACGAGGTGGGAAGCCTGAGACGGACGGTGAGCGCGCCGTCGGGGGTCACCAGCACGGAACGTACGAACCCGAGGTCGGTGATCGGTTCGTCCAGCTCCGGGTCGAAGACCGTGTCAAGCGCGGCGCGAGCGGACCGCTCCCGTGTATCGGCCGCGTGGGCTGCGTCGGCCGTGTCGGCCGTGTCGGCTGTGTCGGCCGTGTCGGCTGTGTCGGCGGGCATGTCAGGCCACCACCGGTTCGGTGACGCCCAGACCGGCCGGGACCTCGATGTCGTACATGGCGGCCGCGTTCAGCCCGAGGATCTTCTTCTTCTGCGCCAGGGTGATCGGCGCGTACTCGGGTGTCATGTCCTCGGGGATCTGGAAGTCGACGAACCGCTCGATCAGCCACCGGGGCGTCCACAGCGCGTAGTCGCTGGAGAACTGGATGCGGTCCTCGTCCAGCCAGTAGAGCAACTCGCCGATGATCTGCGCGAAGTACCGCGGACGGCTGTGGATGAAGGGCATCGCGACCGCGAGACCCGCGTGCACGTTGGGCTCCTGCGTGGCGATCCAGCAGAAGTCCTCGAGGCGGGGCAGGCCGCAGTGCTCGACGACGAAGTTCATCTCGGGGAACCGCGTGGCCGCCTTGTCGACGTCCGCGACATCGAACGCGTCCCGGTCGAGCGGCCGGATCGTCGGCCCCTTGTGGATGTGGATGTTGTTGATCCCGAGTTCCTGACAGGCTTCGAGATAGCGGTACGTCCACGGGTCGTCGAGCTTGTAGCCGCGGCTGTCGCCCTTCCATTCGGCGGTGTACAGCTTCGCGCCCTTGAGCTGGAACCGCTCCGCGTCACGCCTCAGTTGGTCGAGTCCCTTCTGCTCGTAGCGCGGGTCCCAGGAGTGGTTGTACGTGAGCTTGTCGGGATGCCGCTGGGCGAGCGCGAAGGACTCCTCGGTCTGCCCGAAGCCGTTGCGGTAGAACGCTCCGAGCCGCGCGGGCTGGAAGATGGCGTGGTCGACGTAGCCCTCGACGAAGAGGTCCTTCAGCAGTCGCTCGCCGCCGTAGTAGAGGTACTCCTCGTACGGCCACAGTTCCGATTCCGGGCTCAGGTTGCGGTGGTAGTCGTAGAAGCAGTCGATGAACTGCTTACCGTGGATGTTGAGTTGGTTCTCGGGGCGCGCGTCCCAGAGCGCGACGTGGGCGTCCACGATGAAGTAGTTCTCGCCGTCCTTGGAATACATCTCTCTCCTCAGTTCCTCAGATCGCGATGGGTGGTGGAGCGAACGGGAGCTCGACGCCCCGCGTCAGGAGAACTGGATTCCGCCGTCGATCATGACGGACTGGCCGGTCATGTAGTCCGAGTCCCGCGAGGCCAGATACGAGACGAAGGACGCGACATCCGAGGGCTCCTCGACCCGGCCGAGTGCGATCGCCTCCGCGTACTTCTTGATGGCCCGGCCCTTCTGCAGACCCTCGGCCGCCGCGAGGCGCTCGTCGATCAGGTCCCACATGTCGGTGCCGACGATTCCCGGGCAGTACGCGTTGACGGTGATGCCGTGCTGCGCCCACTCCATGGCCGCGGCCTGGGTAAGACCGCGTACGCCCCACTTCGACGCCGAGTAGGTGCCGAGCAGCGCGAACGGGCGGTACGCGACGATCGAGGCCGCACCGATGATCTTGCCGCCGCTGCCCTGGGCGATCATCTGCCGTGCCGCGGCCTGGTAGGAGAGGAAGATGCCGCGCAGGTTCACGGCCATGACCTGCTCGAACTCGTCGAGCCCGGTGTCGAGCAGCGGGGTGACCCTGGCGATACCGGCGTTGGCCACATAGACGTCGACCTTGCCGAAGCGGTCCGCCACCTCTTCGACGAGCGCGTCGGTCTGCTCCTTGCTGGACACATCGGCGTGCACGGCGAGGGCCCGGCGGCCCGTCTTCTCGATGCCGGCCGCGACCTCGCTCAGCTCCTCGCTCATGCCGGGGAGGTCGGCGACCGCCACGTCCAGTCCGTCGCCGGCCAGCCGCTCCGCGATGCTGCGGCCGATGCCGCGCGCGGCGCCGGTGACGATCGCGGTACGGGTCACGTTGTCGGTGGAAGTCATAGGTGCTCCTGTGCTCGACGATGAGCCGCCGCACCCTTCGTGCGGTGCTGACCATCAGCGTGGGGGCGGGGAGTGCCGTCGAGTTTTTCAATGTGGAACACACCCGGCCCGCCCCTCTGGTCAAGGCGCGGCGAACGCGGGAAGAAGCGGTGGCGAACCACCCGTTGACAGCTGCAAACGCGTTCGTAATATGGCGGAAACACGCTCATCGGAGGCGCCATGCTCAGTGATCGCACAGCGCGGGACCAGAACATCGCGCGAGCACGCCTGCAGTTCCTCACGAACACCGAACCGCCTGCGCCGATCGTGCCCGAGGGCATCCGCAACTCCTGGCAGCGTTCCAAATGCCTGGGGGTCGGCACGGACGAGGTGGTCGTCCCCTACCAGCCGGACTACGACCGCGAGAGCCGGTTGGTCCGCGCCGCCACGCCCGTCCTGGACCGTCTGGAACAGGCGCTGGCAGGTTCGGACGCCTGCGTGATCGTGACGGACCGAAAAGGATGGGTACGCGACCGCCGTGTCGGGGAGAAGCGGCTCTCGGCGCACCTGGACCGGGTCCACCTTGCGCCCGGCTTCAACTACGCCGAAGAGTTCGTCGGCACGAACGGCATCGGGGTCGCCCTCGAGGAACGCCGACCCAACGTGGTCCTCGGCACCGAGCACTTCAACGAACGCCTGCAGAACGTCTCCTGCGCGGCCGCCCCGATCCGTAACTCGGTCACCGGGCGGGTCGAAGGAGCCATGAACCTGACCTGCTGGAACGGCCCGGCGCGCACCCTCATGGCAGCCCTGGTGCAGGAGGCCGCCGGTGACATCGAGCGTGTGATGTACGAGTTCAGCAGCTCGCACCAGCGTGCCCTCCTTGAAGCGTTCCAGCAGGTGAACCATTACGGTGACCGGCCGGTTCTCTGCCTCGGCCAGGATCTCGTACTCGCCAACTCCGCCGCCTCCGCGCGGCTCACCGGCGACGACCACCGGCTGCTGCACGAGGCCGCCGCCGGACTGGGGCACGCGCCGCGCACCCGCAAGCAGGTGCGGTTGTCCGGCGGGGAGACCGTCCTGATGCGCTGCCGCCAGGTCGACAGCTCCGCGGGCGCGGCCGGGTACCTGCTGGAGCTGGCCTTCGCGGACCGCCCCTCAGCCTCCTCCGACCAGGCCGACCCCCGTACCGGACTCGGCTACGGCTACGGCTCCCGCTCCCGGGAGGCGCGGGACGCGGCCCGGCCATGGCCGCTGCCGGGCCTTGCCGGAACGGACCCGGCATGGAACACCGTCTCCCGTACGGTGTCTCGCTGTGCCCGCGAACGGACGCCGCTCCTGCTCCACGGCGAGAGCGGAACAGGAAAATCCGCGCTGATCAGTGCCACGCACGCCCTTACCGGGGCGGCTTCGGCTCCTGTCGTCGTGGATGCCACGGCCAACCAGGGCGGCGACGGGACCGACCTGCCGACCGCGCTGCGCGGGGCGCCGACAGGGCCGGGCCGCGCCCTGGTCCTTCGGAACGTCGACGCCGTGGTGCCCGAGCAGGGACCCGCCGTCGCCCGGGCACTGGACGCCGCGGCGGCACAGGGCACATGGATCGTGGGCACGCTCCACCGCGCACCAGGCGTACCGGAGCCCCTGAGGCACTGTTTCGTCGAAGCGGCGGCGGTTCCCGCCCTGCGGCACCGCCTCACGGACCTCCCGGCCCTGGTCGACTGTCTGCTGCGACGCGTCGGCGCGGACGTCGAGTGCGCACCGGAGGTGCTGCCTCTGCTGCGCCGGCACGACTGGCCCGGCAACATCCGCCAACTGAACTTCGCCCTGCGCGAGGCCGCCGCGGGCCGCCGCACCTACCGGATCGAGCTGCGCGACCTGCCGCCGTCCCTGCACAGCGCAGGCAGCCGGCCTCTGAGCGCCTGGGAAGCGTCCGAGCGCGACACCCTGGTCCAGGCCCTCCTCGAGGTGGACGGCAACAAATTGCTGGCGGCACAGCGGCTCGGTATCTCCCGTACGACGATCTACCGCAAGATGAGGTCCTACGGCATCACGCTTCCCGCGCGCCCCTGAGACGGGCGTACACCCTGGTACACCCTGTTCGACCAGGAGCCACCAGAGGCGCTAGAGGTCCCGTGGCCGCACCCTCATCCGGATCCCGTCCTGCGCCCACAGCACGAACCGTTCCACCGGCGTCACTTCGTGCCCCAGCGCGGGCCGAAAGCGCAGGCGTTTGAGGAGGACGGCCAGGACAAGCTGGGCCTCGACCGTGGCCAGCGCGGCGCCCTCGCAGCTCCGTGGCCCGATCCCGA
Organism: Streptomyces sp. NPDC031274; assembly: GCF_055570235.1. NCBI lineage: Bacteria > Bacillati > Actinomycetota > Actinomycetes > Kitasatosporales > Streptomycetaceae > Streptomyces > Streptomyces sp. NPDC031274. The sequence goes on from NZ_JBVIHP010000038.1 coordinate 54,377, forward strand.
AGGGGACGTACGCGAGCCGCGGCCGCTTGGCCACCCCCTGCGGCGTGAACCGCTCGGGGTCGAACCGCTCCGGCTCGGGCCAGTGCTCGGGGTTCAGGTGCACCGCCCAGAACGGATAGAACACCGTCGTCCCGGCCGGGATCTCGTACGGGCCGAGAAGCAGGTCCTCGGTCGTCTCGCGTGCACCGTACGGGCCTGGCGGGAACAGGCGCATCGACTCCTTGAGCACCATGTCCAGATATGTGAGCCGCCGCAGATCACCGTAGTCGGGGGTGGCGCGCTCGCCCAACACCTCGTCGAGTTCGGCGGCGACGCGCTCAGCCACATCGGGATGGCGGCCCAGCAGGTGCAGCGTCCACGAGACGGCGACGCCGGTGGTGTGGTGAGCGGCGAGCAGCGTCACCATCACGGTGTCCCGGATCCGCGCCGGGCTCTCACCGGCCTCGACGAGCGCCCCGATCAGGTCGCTGCTTTCGGTGCGGCCGCCCGAGCGGTGCGCCGCCACCACGCTGTCGACCGTCGCGCGCAGATACGCGAGGGCCGCCTCGGCCCGCTCCGCCGAGCGCGGATCGGCCCGCGGCACCTGGTAGAGCCGCCCGAGGTGCTCGGTGAGTACCTCCTCGAACGCGGTGACGACACGGTCCGTGTCGGTTTCCGCGCCGCCGAGCGCGAACCCGCAGATCATACGGAGCGACAGCGCGGTCAACTCCCCTTGCAGCTCGACGGGTTCGCCGTCGTCCTGCCCGGCCCAGCGGTCCGCGAGCTCTCCCGCCAGTTCGGTGAAGCGCGCGAAGTGCCGCTCGTGGGCCGGCCGCCCGGCGAGCACCGAGAGCAGCAGTCGGCGCCAGGGTGTGTGCTCGTCGGCGGGAAGCACTTGCAGGTTGCCCGCCTCGCACAGCGGGTCCAGGAACGCGAACAGCTCCTCGGGCCGTTTGTCGATGTGCGCCGTCGCCTCCAGGAGCACGGGGTCGGCGACCGACACGACCGTGTCCGCGCCCGGCAGTTGGAAACGTACGACGGGTCCGTGCGCCTCGTGCAGACGTAACTGGTACCGGTGCAGTCCGCCCGCAGCCGCGACGGCGCTCAGCCCGCCGTCCTCCTGGCGCTCGGGTCCGGGGATGCGCATAACGGTGTCTCCTGTCCCAAGGTCCGGCCCTCAAGGTTGTCCGAGGGGCCCCTCAACTCGCCCTTGCGTCAGCAAGTTTCCCCCGCCTCCACGTCGGCGGCGGCCGTTCCGAAGGATCAGGCTCTCTCCACCCCGGGCCTCCACCCCGGGCCTCCGCACCGCGCCTCCGACATCGTTGTCGGAGACGCGGCCCGCGCAGATCGAGGCCTTACGGAATGCGACGGGCTCCGAGGGAGAGGGAGCACCGCGCACTGGAACGTGCCCTCGCCTTACGGCGTGTAGACGGCGTCACTGCCGTACAGCTCCCTGGTGAACGCGGAGACATCGGCGCTGCGGTCGGCGCCGTCGAGGTTGTACGTCAGATAGACGCCGTACCCCTCGCTGACGGTGCGGCGGGCGAAGCTGGTGACCGTACTCTGCGAGGTCCGGCCGATCTCGACGGCCGCCGGCGACAGCTTCGACTTGGGCAGTGCGATGCCGGGGACCTGCCAACTGCCGTAGTACGGGTTCCAGGCGTAGTCGAACTTGGACGAGACGTCGACTCCGCCGTAGGAGAGGCGCGTCGCGGCCGGGCCGATGTTGTAGAGGCTGATGATCTTGTTCGGCATGTTCGCGCGCAGCGCCGTCACCAGGTGCACGAACGAACTGGCGTTGGGCTGGCCGGTGCCGTTGTTGCCGTACTCGGCGTACTCGTCGTCGAAGTCGATGCCGTCGAGACCGTACTTGGTGACGGTGTCCGACATCTGTTTCGCGAACGCCGAAGCCGCCTGCTGGGACGGGAAGTTCGCGAAGCCCGCACCCTGGTGGTTGCCGAGCACCGAGAGGACGACCTTGATGCCCTTCTGCTGCAACGGCCGTATCTCCGTGGCGGCGTTGTCGAGGACTCGCTGGACGTTCTCGTTGAAGTGCAGATACGCCGCTTTCTTGCTCGTGTCGTAGTTGATGTTCGCCGCGAAGATCACAGCGACGTCGAAGGCGTTGCCCCCGCCGTTGGCGAGGGAGTACTTGCCGACGTTGCGCATGCTGTTGTTGTTCACCTCGACGTACGCCACCGAGGTCGGTCCCTGTTTCGTGGGAGCGGGGGCGGGGACGGGAGCGGGGGCCGCTGCCGCGCCAGTCGTGGCGGTCGTGCCGAAGGTGAGGGCCGCGACGGCCGAGAGCGCGAGCGCGGCAAGCCGCACTCTGCTCCGTACCAGAGTGAACATCGTTGATCGGTCTCCCATCGGATGGGTCGGCGCCCGACGTGTTCGAAAGCGCCGAGTGAGCCCTCCGAGTTTTCCTCTCCCGTCACCGAATCCCAAGAATCGTGCGCAAACTCTTCACGACTCCCACGCACCTCAGGCCACAGCTCGGTGCCTGGGCAAGGGAGTTGGTGCGGGTACGTTCTGGTCCACGGTCGGCATGCCACTGAGAGCGGCGGAGCACTTCGGTACCCGAAAGTTCCGTTCTGCGGAGACTGTGCGGCGGTATCCCCGATGATGGGATCGCCTGGGAATGGATCACTCAACGCGGAGAGGTACGTACATGGTGGAGGTCGGCAGACAGCAGGATGAGCGCGTCGCGGGGCGGGTGTGGACGGTGCGTCTTGACCCCTACGGGCGCCTTTCCGCCGGCGCGGTCAGGCTCTCCTGCTCCCGCCAGGCCTGCACCGAGCAGCGCTTCCCCGGCGGCACCACCGCGGGGCGCAAGGCCGCGATCGGCCACGTCAACACGCACCTGGCCCACATCCGCGCGGGCGGCGGGCCGCGCGGCGAGGCGTGGTGCGCCTGTCGCGCCGCCGACTGCGCGTGGCACACCCCCGATCCCGAAACCAACCGCCGGGGCGGGTCGCGGCAGCCGGACGCGGTGCGGTGCGGGGGCCCGGTGGTCCTGACCGTGTACGCCGACCGCGCCGGACGGCTGTGGCGGATCGCGGAGATGTGCGCGCGCTGCGCGGCCGCCACCCCCAACTGCCGGGTCCTCGACACCGCGCCGCCCCCGGCGCCCACCGCCACGGCCGGGCCGGACCGGGCCGCGGGGACACCGGATGCCGGGTCCGCGGGAGCGGGCGGCACGGTCGAGGACAGTGTCGCGGCGGTGTTCTCCGATCACGCTCCCCTCTCCCCTGCCGCCGGAACTTCGCCGGCCGCCGCACCGGCGTCGGTCCCTCGCGCACGCGCCGCCTCACCAGGGGCAGTGCCCCGGCGGACGAAGCGGTGGGGGAAGATCGCGCAGCGGACCGTGCCGTACGACCTCGAGCCCGATGTCCTGCGTCTGGAGCTCATCGAGCTCGGGGACGCGTTCCGCGCCTACCAGCAGCGCCCCGAGCCCGACCTCGTCCTTCTCGCCGAACTCCACGAACGCAAGGCACGCGCCTTCCGCCTGTGGGCCGACGTGAGCGGCGACGACGCGCTGCGTCATGAGGCACAGCGCGCCGAGACGGCCGCGCAGACCACCCGGGAGATGCACGCCAACCGCAACGGCCAGTTGGTCGGCGACATGGACGGCGCCGACGGGCCGGTGGTGGAACGGCTGCTGACCCGGGGCCAGGGCGTGCACGCCCGCACCGTCCTTGACCATGTCGCCGCCCATGCCCCGCACCCCGAGGCCGAGGTGCGTCTCGGGGTGCTCATGCTCACCCTGCGGGCCGCCCGCGCCGGCACCGGGAACGTCACCGGCCAGGACCTGACCGGCTGGCTCCAGGACGATGCCGAACGCGTCCTTGAGCAGCTGGTCGTATCGGAATGGCTCCATCTGCCCGGACCCGGCACCGTCACCGACTTGCTGGCATCCCGGCCCGAGGACCCCACCTCGTTCACCGTCCCCACACTGCTGCCCGATCAGCCCCGCCCCTTCACTTTCGGCAAGAGCAATCGCTCAAGGATCTCCGGCTGGGCCCAGAAGATCGTGGGTGACCGGAAGCTCCGTAAGAAGAAGGCCACCGCGACCACCCGGCTCCTGGCCCTGCACACCGCCGCTCACGCCCGCCCCGACGGCAGACTCGGACGCCCCGAGGACGGCGGCGGGCTGCCCTTGGACCAGGTCGCCGCTTTCTGCGCCCTGCCCCCCGAACAGGTCGGCGAGCACGCCGAACTGCTGGTCGCCGCCGGCTGGCTCACCGAAGCCGACACCGCTGAGGGACGGCTGCGCGGGCAGCTCACCGAGCGCGTCTTGCCGCTGAGCGGGCTGCTGTAACAGGACCGCGAGGAATGCCGAGCATGCGGATCGGACCGAATTCGGCGGCACCCCATGGAACCGCACCCGAACGGATGATCGTCTTGATCAACTGAAGGGCCCCGGTGCGCGGATCATCGTTGCGCCGGCGAAGCCGAACTCCGAGGAAAAGAGCCATATGAAGCTCCGCAAGATCGCGTACACGCTGTTCGCCGCGACCACTCTGGCCATGGCCGGGGCCGGTGCGGCCCACGCCGCCGACATCGCCCCGGGCTGGGAGCGGTACGGCGTGTACTCCACCGATGGCGAGTGCCAGGACAAGGCCAACGAGCTCACCCGCGCAGGGAAGATCAACGGGGCCGAGTGCTACGCCGAAGGCCGTGGCCACGCCCTGGACGTCCACTACAAGTAGCGAGAAGGCCCGCCCTGGTGCGAACCGACGCCCCCGGACGTCGCGCACCAGGGCGAGAGCCCGCGTCCGGTCGAGGCGGAGCGCGCGGCCGCTACCCGCGCCGTCGGCCCAGTCCCCTCACGGCTTCGCCATACGCAGTTCGGCCCCGCTCGCGCGGACTCCCTCCGCGGCGGCATCGGCCAGCGCGGTGTCAGTGATCACCGTGTCGAACGCCGTCAGCGGCGCGACGCGGTACTTGCCGAAGGTGCCGAACTTGGACGAGCCCGCGACAAGGACCGAACTCCCCGCGGATTCCATGGCCGCCTGTTTGACCTCGACCTTCGGCTCCGACGGTGTCGTCACCCCGCGCAGCAGGTCCCAGGAACTGGTGCTGATGAACGCGAAGTCCAGGGCGAGTTGACGCAGCGTCGCCGCGGCGAGGCGGCCCACGCTGGAGCGGTTGGCCACGTCGATCCGGCCGCCGATGTGCACGATGTCGAGGTGCGGCGCGCTCATGAGCTGGTCGGCGGTGGTGAAGTCGTTGGTCACCACCGTCAGGGAATCCAGCCGGGCCAGTGCCGGAACCATCGCGAGAAGCGTGGTGCCCGCGTCCAGATAGACGGTCATCCCTTCCTGGACGAGACCGGCGGCCTGCGCGGCCATGGCCTGCTTCTCGGGCTGCTCGACGAGCGACTTGTCCTGGAAGCTGGGCTCGGTGTTGACGTGGCTGGCGATCCTGACTCCGCCGGGAACCGAGAAGACTAGACCCCGGCGCTCCAGTTCGGCGATGTCCCGGCGGACCGTCATGTGGGAGACACCGCAGAGCTGGGTGATCTGCTGAACGCTCAGCACCCCTTCCTTGCGCAGATGCCGCAGGAGTTGTTCGCGCCGTTGGTCCGGAATGAGCGGCAGGGGTTCCTGAGCGGTCATCGTCTGTCTCCTCGTCTTCTCTTTCCGTACGCGACGGTAGCCGATGATCTTCTTTTACGGCCCTGGCGCGTCAGCCTCCGACGAACGTGCTGAGCAGCAGGACGCCGCCGAGGCTGAGCAGCGACTGCAGGGACAGCATCAGGGTCCAGGTGCGGAACGTCTGCGACACCGACAGCTGGAAGTACTCCTTGAACAGCCAGAAGCCGGAGTCGTTGACGTGCGAGAGCATCACCGCGCCCGAGGCCGTGGCGAGCACCATCAGCTCCGGGGAGACACCTGGATAGGCGGTGAGCAGCGGAGCGACGATACCGGTCGCCGCCGCCGTGGCCACCGTGGCCGAGCCCAGGCAGATCCGGAGCAGCGCGGCCACCAGCCAGGCGAGCAGCAGCGGCGGGACCGACCAGTCGACCGCGTAGTCCGAGATGATCTGGTCGATGCCGGTGGCGGTCAGCATCGCCTTGAGGCCGCCGCCCGCGCCGAGGATCAGCACGATCGCGCCGACCGGACCGAGCCCCTTGCCCGCCATCTTCTGAAGCTGCGTCAGCCCGAACCCGGAGCGGACCCCCAGGGCGAAGAAGGCGAAGATGACGGCCGCGAGCAGGGAGAGCACCGCGGAGTCGCAGGCCTCGAAGAAGTAGTACGGCAGTGTGCCCTTGGCGGTGTTGGCGGTGCCGAGCGTGCCGATGAGCATCAGCACCGGCGGCAGCAGGACCGTGATGAGCGCCAGGGTGAAGGAGACGGGGCGTCGCTGGTTGTCCGGCACCGGGTCCGGCTGGGGCACAGGGCCGCGGTCCAGGTCGGGCGCGGGGCCGAACCACCGCGCTGCCACCTTCGTCAGGAGCGGCCCGGTGATGACGGCCAGCGGGATGCCGATGATGAGCCCGTACATGATGGTCAGGCCCGTGTTCGCCTCGTACGCGGAGACGGCGAGCGTCGGTGAGGGGTGCGGCGGCAGCAGGCCGTGCGAGACGTACAGGCCCGCGGCCAGCGGCAGGCCGATGTAGAGGAGATGGGTCCCGGTGCGCTTGGCGACGGCGTAGACCAGCGGCACGAGCATGACGAAGCTGACGTCGAAGAGGTGCGGCATGCCGATGATCAGGGCGGCCGCGGTGATCGCGGTGGGGATCCACTTGACGGGGCGCGCGCCGATGAACTTGGTCGCGATGCGGTCGGCGCCGCCGGACCCGAGCAGGATGCCGCCGAGCAGGGTGCCCAGACCGATGGTCGGTCCGCTGCTGGCGAGCGCGTCGCCGAAGCCCTCTTGGAAGTGCTCGACGGTGGCGCCCGGTGCGATGCCCGCGGCGAGTCCGAGTCCGAGCGCGGAGAGCGCGAGGGCGAGGAAGGGGTGCAGCTTGAACTTGGTGATCAGCACGACGAGTACGGCGACGGCCAGGGCGCCGAGCAGCAGGTGCTGGACGTCGGTGCTCACGAGCGGACCGCCCCGGTGGCGGTGGTACGGGTGGCGCGGTCGGCCGGACGGGCGGCGCGGCCCGCGGTCCAGGCCTCGCTCAGTGCTTCGTCGGCGTCGGCGAGGTCGCCGAGGCGGATCAGTTCGCCCGCTGCGACGGGGCGCGCGAGGGTGGTGTGCGCGGCCAGATAGAGCGGGGCGATGTCGTCGGGCGTGTCATCGGCGCGCAGCAGGACCGCCTGCACTCCGGTCACGTCGTGGTGGTGACCGCCCATGTCGAGGCGGGTTCCCGCGGGCAGGTCCTGGCGTGCGCGGCCCGCGAGAGCGGCGTGTCCGCGCGGGTCGACGCCTCCGGAGGGGCGGTGGTGCAGCACCGCCGAAAGGAGGGAGAGCGGGGTCTCCACTCCCATCAGGTGGTACGGGAGATAGACGGCCGCGTACCCGCCGTCCTGGCTGACGACGTGGCCCTTGCCGCGCAGCGTCTCCCAGGTCACGGAGTCACCGGTACGCACGACGACGAAGACACCGCCCGCGAACGACGCCTCGCCGGGCAGCCGCAGCGCGCTGAAGACATCCACCGCGCCGGGCCTGTGAAGCACTCCGCCGTCCTCGCGCAGCCGGTAGACGTCGGCGAGTTCGGCGATCCGGGCGACCGGGTAGTGCAGCCGCTCGACGTCGGGCTCGAAGCCGGTGTTGGTGGCGACCACTGCCATCTCGCAGTAGTCGGCGGTCGCACCGACGGGCAGCGCGGACACCGCCTGCGCACGGGCTTCCAGCGTGGCCGGTACGTCGTCGCCGAGAGTGAGCAGTTCCGCGAGACCCGGCGCGTCGACGGTGGTGTCGAGCTGGGTGACGGTGCCGTGTTCCGGATCGAACACGAGGTCGTACTCGCTGGACTTGCCGATCGCCACGATGTCGAGGCCGATGAACTGCGCCCAGGTCACCAGGCCGATGAGGTTGGCGGGCTGGTCGCCGTCGGCGGTGGTGTAGACGACACCGGCCTGTTCGGCCAGGTCCGCCAGGTACAGTCCGGCGACCGAGTCGACTTCCTTGCTGACCATCGCGACGTGCCGGCCGGCCTCGATCGCCGCCTTCGCCATCGCGTGACCGTGCACGGGGCTGCCGGTCGCCTCCACGAGGATGTCCCAGGCCGCCGCGCCGAGCAGAGTGCTGTCGGCGACCAGGGCGATACGTCCGTCCCGCTCGGCGCGAGCCACATCGGCGGCGCTCTCGCAGTCGGCGAGGCGCGCCGTCTCGTAGCCGAGCTCGGCGAGCATCACGCGCAGCCCCGGCAGGTCGCGGTCGCAGAGCACCGCGGGCCGGAGCGCGGTGCCACGCGGGGTCTGGGCGAGGAGCGTCCGGGCGAAACCGCCTCCGGCACCGGACAGTGCGTAGTGCACGGTCCGGCCCTCGGTGGCGGCGAACAGGTGGTGCAGGTTCATGGGCCCTCCTCGATGAGCGCTCATACGCAGTGGCGGCTCGCATGAGTGGCTGGAAACAGTCCGCCAATTAACAACATGTATCAGGTACGCTCACACGAGTAAAGCTTGTTAACATTTTTTCACAACCCAGGGTGCCGGAGACTCACGCACCGGTACCGCACCAGCAGAAAGAGGGAGGTCCGATGCCGCTCCTCGGAGCCATCGCCGACGACTTCACCGGAGCCACCGATCTCGCCACCATGCTCGTCGCCCGCGGGTTCAGGACCTTGGTGGCCATCGGTCCGCAGGCTCTGCGCCACGACGGGCCCGCCGCCCGCGAGGTGCGACAGGCCGACGCGGTGGTCGTCGCGCTCAAGTCCCGCACCGCGCCGGTCACCGAGGCCGTCGAGGCATCACAGGACGCCCTGCGCGCGCTCCGCGAGGCCGGTTGCGAGCGCTTCTACTTCAAGTACTGCTCGACGTTCGACTCCACTCCGCGGGGCAACATCGGCCCCGTGGCCGACGCGCTCCTGGATGACCTCGGCGAGCGCTCGACCGTCGTCGTCCCCGCCTTCCCTGCCACCGGCCGCACCGTCTACAGGTCACGGCTCTTCGTCCACGACGACCTGCTCGACGAGAGCCCGATGCGCGACCATCCCCTGACGCCGATGCGCGACTCCCACCTCGGGCGGCTCCTCGCACCGCAGACCCGCCGCCCCGTGCGGAGCATCGGCCTCGACACCGTCCGGAAGGGCACCGACGCCCTGCGCGAGAGCCTCGCCGCCCCGGAGTACGCCGACGCCCTCACCGTCATCGACGCCACCTGCGACGACGACCTGCGCACCATCTCCGCCGCCACCTCGGAACTGCGTCTCGTCACGGGCGCGGCGGGGCTCGCCCTCGGCCTCATCGGCCCGCACGAGGGAGCGGCGCGGGCCTCGGCGGCGTCCCGGCCCACCGACGTGGGCGCCGTCCTGGCCGGCAGCGCCTCGTCGGCCACCCGCGCGCAGGTCGCCCACGCCCGGGAGCGCCTGCCGTACCGCAAGCTCGACATCACCGCGCTGCGCGCGGACCCCGCGGCGGCCGTCGCCGAACTGGTCGACTTCGCCCGCGCGTGCTGGCAGAGCGACCCGGGACGCCCGCCGCTCATCTATGCCGTGGACTCACTGGACGACCTCGAACAGGACACGCCCGAGGACCAGGCGCCCGCCGCCCACCTGATCGAACAGGCCCTGGCCGACTGCGCCACCGGACTCGTCCGCGCCGGTGCACGCCGCCTCCTGGTCGCGGGCGGGGAGACCTCCGGCGCCGTGGTCACCGCACTCGATGCCCATACCCTCGCCATCGGCGCACAGATCGCCCCCGGCGTCGCCTGGGCCCGCACCCAACCAGGCGTGGGCGGGAGCGCCGACGGCATCGACCTGGCCCTGAAGTCCGGCAACTTCGGCGGCACGGACATCTTCACCTCGGCATGGGACGAACTCGCATGAGCACGGCCCGCCACGACCTCGCAGCCGCGGGCGCCCGCCTCGCGTCCCTCGGCCTGAGCCCCGGCTCCTCCGGGAACCTGAGCATCCGCGAGGGGTCCCGGGTCCTCATCACCCCCACCGGCACGGACCTCGCCGCGATCGACGCCGACGGCCTCACCGTCCTTGACCTGGACGGCACCCATCGGGACGGCCCCCGCCCGTCCAAGGAGTTCCCCCTGCACACCGCCTTCTACCGGCGCGACCCGGCCGCACAGGCGGTTGTCCATCTGCACTCCCGCCACGCGACGGCGGCCTCCTGCCGCCCCGCCTGGTCGGAGCGCAGCGCACTCCCCCCGTTGACTCCGTACTTCGTGATGCGTGTGGGCCAGACTCCCCTGCTTCCCTACGCGCCCCCTGGAGACGCCCGGCAGGCGGCGGAACTGGAGCAGTTGCCTTTCCCCTTCCGTGCCGCCCTGTTGCAGAACCACGGCCCGGTGGTGTCCGGCACCTCGGTCACGGCGGCCGTCGACTCGGCCATCGAGCTGGAGGAGACAGCGGCACTCGTCCTCGCCTTGGGGACGTTGCCGACGCGGCTGCTCACAGCGGAGGAAGCGGGTGCGCTGGCCGACAAGTACGGGACGCCGTGGACCGGTTGAGACGTGGATCGACTGCTCGCCGCCGTTGCTGCGGCTCACGTCACGGGCAGGAATTCGGGCAGGGTGAGGGCCGAATGAGCCGGTCGGCCCTCCGTTGAGGGCATGGTGCTGAGGTTGCGCAGCATGGCGTTGCGCCGCTCCAGGGCCCGAGCGGTGGTCGGGAAGAGAGCGGCATCGCCCTTGCCGACCTGCTCCTGATTCACGGTCACGAACTCACGGGTGTGGTGTTCGTAGGCGGCGAAGCCCGCGGCATGGTCCCGGTCGGCCAGGGAACCGGCGAGCATGTACGCGCCGACGAGCGCGAGGCTCGAGCCTTGTCCGGTGAGGAACGAGGGCGCGTACGCGGCGTCGCCCACCAGCGCGACCCTGCCGCTGGACCAGCGGGGCATGCGGATCTGGCTGACCACGTCGAAGAACAGGTCATCCGCGTCGCGCATGGCGGCAAGCATGCCCGGGACTTCCCATCCCGCGTCGGCGAAGACCGCGGCGACCAGGTCCCGTTGGGCCGCCGGATCGCGGAACGCGTCGAACGGCGGTTCCGGTCGGGCGAAGTTCAGGAAGCCGTGCACGTCGCCGTTGCCCCCGACGGCGTAGAGTGCCGCGGCCCTGCCCGGGGTGTTCCACATGATGACCTCGTCGCGGAGCCCGAACGTGTTGCGCAGGGTGAATCCGGCGAAGCAGTAGCCGAGGTAGCGGTGGAACCGCTCTTCGGGGCCGAACAGGAACGCGCGGGTACGTGAGTGCAGGCCGTCCGCGCCGAACACCATGTCGAACGTACGCCTGCCGCCCCCGCGGAAGGTGACGTCGACCCCGTTGCCGGTCTGGTCGAGGGTGTCGATGGAGTCGTCGAACAGGAACTCCACGTCGTCACGGACCGCCGTGTAGAGCGCGTCGGTCAGCTCCCCGCGCCGTATCTCGAGGTCCTGTCCCGCGACACCGCCGGTGAGGGTGTGGGGGTCGACCGAGGCCACCTCGCTGCCGTCCCCGTCGAGGAAGGTCAGCCGACGCAGGTCGATGTGCGCGTCCCGCAGTCGCGGCAGGATCCCCATCCTCCGGACGACTTCGAGTGCGGTGCCGCGCACGTCGATGGGGTAACCGCCGCCACGTAGCGCGCCCGCCTTCTCCACCACCGTGACCGCGAATCCGTAGCGGTTCAGCCAGAAAGCGAGGGCGGGCCCCGCGATGCTGGCCCCGGATATCAGGACCTTGCGCCCAGGCATGCTGCGGGCGCCCCTCGACAGATCGGTGCGGCTCATTCCTTGACTCCTTTACTCATGGTGCGGGCGACAAGCAGGGACAGCGCCGTGACGGCGCCGGCTATGACGAAGCCGATGACGAAGGCCGATTCGGCCGGGACGTCAGAGCCTGAGGGGGTTGTGGCGGTGAGGAGCGCGCCACTGACCTGCACACCGACGGCGAAGCCGAGCACGCGAGTCACCAGGACCAGGCTGGTGGCGATGCCGGTGTCACCTTGGTCGACGGATGTGGCGGTGTTGGTCACCATCGCCGTGACGCACAGCCCGTTGGCGAGCGCGATCATCATCTTGCCGATGACGAGGTGCCAGACCTCGGTGTGCACGGCTGCCAGGGCCATCAAGGCGGCGACCATGATGACGATCCCGGCGGTGACCACGGCACGCGAGCCGAAACGGCGTGCCCCGATCCCACCGATCGGCCCGGCGAGGGACGCGGCCACGGCGCCGGGCAGCAGGAAGAAGCCGATCTCGGTGGCACTGGCCCCGAAGCCGTACTCGTCGGCGGGAACCGCGAAGAGCTGCGGGACGAGATAGACCGGCACCGAGGTACCGACGCAGATCACGAAGGTCAGCACACACGACTTCCACACCGCGGGCCGTGCCAGCATGCGCAGATCGACCATCGGCGACGCCGCACGACGCTCGACGGCCGTCCATCCGGTCACGAGGGCGGCAAGGACCAGGATGAGGGCACCGAGCACGAGTGGCCGCGAGGCGATGTCGGGTGCGAGGGCGAGCACGAGCATGAGCGTGACCAGCGTCCCGCTCAAGAGAACCAGGCCTGGCCAGTCGACTCCGGCGCCGTCCGACCGGCCGGGCGGATCATGCGGCATCAGCCGGTTCACCAGGATCGTGGCCCCGATGACCGCGATCGTCGGCAGCGCGAACATCCAGTGCCGGGAGAGCCCTTCGGCCACGGGCCCGGCCGACAGCGTTCCTGCCATCCCGCCCCCGACGAACAGCCCGCTGACCGTCCCGATGGCCACCTTCGACTCACCCGCGGGGAGGTGTTTGCGGACCAGGATGAACGACAGGGGCAGCGCGCCCACCATCGCTCCCTGCAGGACCTGACCGAGCAGCAGGACCGGCAGGTTCGGCGCGAGGGCGGAGACCAGACCACCGGCACAGACCACCGCCATCAGCCGGATCAGGACTCGTTTTCCGCCGTAGCGATCGCCGAACTTGCCTGCGACCGGCGTGACCAACGCACCGGTGATGAGGAGCACGATGCTGAGCAACGCCCCTTCGGCCGGACTCATGTCCAGCTCGCGTTGCAGGAGCGGGAGCGTCGGCGTCACCACCGACTCCAAGGCACCGGTGGCGAGTGCCAGCATGCCGAGGGCCCAGACGGCGGCCTTACCGATGCGGACCGGGGGAGCCAGAGTTGCGGTCATGGACGTCCTTCCGTCATTGCCGGGTGCGTGAGGGGCGACCGTTCGCACCTGGCGCGCGGAGCCAACTCACCGACCCCGTGACCGAGTTGGCGCACGCACCGCTCCGCAGGGCGGAGTGGGTGCGGGAGTGTGGTGCGCGCCGATTCGATTATTACACTACACCGTGCAGTGTAGGTGGAGGGGAAGCTAAGATGGGCCCATGCCGACCACGAAGACACTGCGCGAGGGATCCGCGCGGAAGCGGGCCGCCATCCTCTCGGCGGCCCGGGAACTGTTCCTCGCCGACGGCTTCGACCGCTCCAGCGTCGACGCGGTCGCCGCCCGGGCCGAGGTGTCCAAGCGGACGGTCTACGACTACTTCGGCGACAAGCAGACGCTGCTGCAAGCAGTCGTCGACGCCGTCGGCCAGTCAATGATCACCACGATCCGACACACCCTCGACGACACCCTCACCGGCCCCATCGAGGACGCCGAACTGGAGGACGCCCTCATCACGTTCTCGATGCGCATCGCGACCGACATGCTGGGCTCGGCGGAGTACGTGACACTGCAACGACTGGTCCGGGCGGAATCCGGCAACCTGCCGCGCCCGGGCTACAACCCCATGGCCGACACCCCCGACGAGGCGATCGCCGAGCGGTTCGCCGCCTTCGCCGCGGCCGGGCTGCTCGAGGTCCCCGACCCCCGCCTGGCGGCCGACCAGTTCATCGCGCTGACCTTCGGCGTCGCGCTGGACAGGCTCGGCTCCGCGAATGCCACGGAGGACGCCCGCGTCCGCCCACTCATCGTCGAGGGAGTGCGGACCTTCCTCCGGGCATACCGAACCAGGTAGGGCCGGGGCGGCACGCGTGCGGCTACACCTGATCGGCCGTGTGCGCGCCTGCCCCTGTCGTCAGTATCCGCAGACCGGACGGCCCGGAGCCCTCACTCCGCGAGAGTGAGGGCTCCGGGCCACGTGGACACGAGCAGACGTCAAACGGTCACGGCGGCCATCCGGTTCAGGAGACCCGCCACGAGCGCGACCCGGTCCGGGATGTCGTCGACGATCACATGCTCGTGGCGGGCGTGGGGTCCCGCGCCGCTGCAGCCGAGACCGTCGAGGACCGGCACGCCGAGCGCCGCGATGAAGTTCGCGTCGCTGCCGCCGCCGACGCTGATCGGCTCCAGGGGCCCGCGCAGCTCGGTGGCGACCTCGTCGGCCAGACCGAACAGGGCCTCGCTCGCCGGGGTCAGGCGCATCGGGGGGCGGTTCCACTCCCCGCCGATCCGCACGTCGACGCGCGGATCGCTTGGCCGCAGCGAGGCAAAGACCTCGTCGACGCGGTCTGCTTCGTCCTGCCGGGTGATGCGGACATCTACGAGGCAGTGCGCGCGGCCCGCGACGACGTTACGGGCCGTACCGCCGTCGAAGGTACCGATGTTGATCGTGGTCCCGGCGTCGGGGTCCTGAGCCGCGGCGAGTCGGGTGACCAGCTCGGCGAGGGCGTGGACCGCGCTGGCGCCGCCCGCGGGATCGTTGCCGGCGTGGGACTCGATGCCGGTGGTGGTGATACTGAAAGTACCCACGCCCTTGCGTTCGGTCTTGACGTCCCAGCCGATTCCGGGTTCGAGCACCAGCGCCGCCGCGCAGTCGCGCGCCGCGTCCTCGATGAAGGGTCGCGACTTCGGGCTGCCGAGCTCCTCGTCACCGGTGAACACGAACGTCACCGTCGGGTGGGGCAGCCCGAGGTCGCGCAGGGCCCGCAGCGCCCAGACTCCGTTGACGAGCCCGGCCTTCATGTCGTAGACACCCGGACCCCTGGCGATGCCGTTGTCCACGGTGAAGGGCCACTCGGCCAGCGTGCCCGCCGGCCACACCGTGTCGTAGTGGCAGATCAGGAGCACCGGCTTCCCCGGAGTTCCGGGGTAGGTCGCCGTCAGGACGTCGCCGTGCTCCGCCTGCTCGTGGCGGATCCACTCGGCCGGCGGGCCGAGACGGTCCTCCACCCATGACCTGATCGAGGCGGCGGTGGTGTCCAGCAACGCCTTGTCGGAGCTGGGCGATTCGAGGCCGACGAGCGCCGACAGATCGCCGAGCAGGTCGTCGAGGTGGGTTCGGGTCCAGGTGGAGAGCGGCTTCGCGGACAAAATGGGTGCGCCAATCTGTGCGTGCGGGGGCGGGTCAGGGATTCATCGGATGCGGGGTACGGGATCTATCGGACGGGGACGCCGGGGCCGAGCGGTATGCCCAGCGCGTACCAGGCGAGGAACATCGCAAGCCATACGACGAGGTTGACCACGGCCAGCGGCAGGACCAGGGACATCAGCGTGCCGATCCCCGCGGACGGCCGGTAGCGGCGGATGAACCCCAGCGCGATGACGAAGTAGGGACTCATCGGACTGAGACTGTTGGTGGGCGCGTCGGCGATACGGAACAGCGCCTGGGTGGTCTCCGGCCGGATGCTCAGGAGCATCAGCATCGGCACCAGGACCGGTGCGACAAGCGACCACATCGCCGAGCCGCTGGTGAGGAACAGGTTGAGCAGACTGACGAGCAGCACCGCGCCGACGAAGATCACCACGGGTTGCGCGCCGAGCGAGTCGAGCACCTTGGCGCCGGAGATCGCGATGACCTGCCCGATGTTGGTCCACTTGAAGTAGCCGAGGAACTGCGAGACCGCGAAGAACAGCACGAGGACCGGGACCAGTTCGCGCAGGCCTCGTCCCATCAGGTCCGGGATGTCCTGCGCGGCGGTGATGGTGCGCACGGTCAGTCCGTAGACGGTGCCGATGATCATGAAGAACACCATGAGCACCACGGCGACGTTGTCGAGCAGCGGCGATTCCACGATGGAGCCGCCCTCGCCGCGCAGGGGCGAGCCGGTGGGCACCATCGCGAGGATCACCGCGGCCACGTACAGCGCTCCGGCGGCGATCGACCGGCGTACGCCCTTGCGCTCGTCGTCGGACAGGGTCATGTCGGGCAGCTCGTCGACGTCGGTCAGTTCCGGCTCGGCGGCGTTCATCGCGGCGACCCGGCGCGCGACGACGGCTTCGGTGACGAACGTGATCACGACCGCGAGCAACAGACAGGACGCCGCGGAGAAGTACCAGTTCGACACCGGGGTGACCGAGTAGGACGGGTCGATGGTGTGCGCCGCCGACGTGGTCAGGCCTGCGAAGATCGCGTCGGATCCTTCGATCACCGGGCTGACGCTGCTCGCGCCGCCCACGGCCACGTACGACACGACCGCGCCGATGATCGGGCTGCGGCCCACCGCGCGGAACGCGATCATGCCGAGCGGGATCATCACCACGAACGCGGCGTCTCCCGCCACGTGGGAGAACATGCTGGTCAGCGCCACGGCGAAGGTCACCATTTTGGCCGGGACCCGGGCGAGCGCGGCGCGCATCAGTGCGGGGAGCAGACCCGTGCCGTCCGCGATCGCGACGCCGAGCATGACCACGACGATCAGTCCAAGGGGCGGGAAGTTCACGAAGTTCGTGATCAGGTCGCCGAGGACCATCTCCACTCCGGCGTCGGACACGATGCTCTTGACCCCGATGACCTTGCCGTCGGCGGGTGAGACCACCGAGACATCGAGCGTGGCGAGCAGCCAGCTCGCCACCACGATCAGCCCACTCAGGATCACGAACAGCCAGAACGGGTGCGGCAGTTTGTTGCCCGCCCGGTCCACGAAGTCCAGCACGCGAAGGATCACCGTCGTCGGTGACCGCCGTCGTTTCGTCGTCACCTCGGTCATGAGAGCCTCCCGCTGCTGTTCAGTGGCGTTATGACTCGCCATAAGACAGCGCGGCGCTTCTTTGTGTCAAGCATCAGATATCTAACGACAGAATCGCTCTGTGTAGGCTGTGTGCATGCAAGAGATGGAGCATGGGCTCGACGACGCTGACCTCGATCTGGTGGCTGCGCTGCAGATCGCACCCCGGGCGCCGCTGAATACGATCGCCGACATCCTGGGCACCTCGGCCAGCACGGCGGGGCGGCGCATCCAGCGGCTGCAGCAGCTCGGGCTCCTGCGCTTCATCGGCACCGTGCACTGGTCACTCCTCACCACCGGCAATCCCTACGTGGTGTGGATCAAGTGCCGGCCGGGTGCCACGGTCGACGTGGCGACGGCCATTCAGCAGGTGCCGCAGGCCCAGTCGCTCATCACCACCACCGGCGACTCGGACATCTACTGCACTCTCTATCCCCTGCCCGGCACGGACACGCGCCGCCTGCTGACCCGGACACTGCCCGAGATCCCCGGCATCGCGTCCATCCAGTCGCACCTGGTCCTGCGCTCAGCCCGCGAGGCGTTCACCTGGCGGCTCGACCGGCTCACCGCACGACAGACGGAGGAGCTGCGCCAGCAGGCCGACACCCTCCCCGATGCGGCCCTCACCAACATCGGGCCCCTCAACGAGATCGAGTTCCGGACGCTCCAACTGCTGGTCGAGGACAGCCGGATCTCCGCGGCGCAGGTCGCCCGTGAACTCGACGTCAGCCGATCCACCGCCTACCGGACGATCCAGTCGCTCCTGGAATCAGGCGCCGTCCGCCCTCGGGTGGAGATCGAACCGGCCGTTCTGGGGTTCCCGATCACCGCGCTGTTCACCCTCGACGTCCAGCCGCGGCACATCCCCGCCGTCCTGACCGCACTCGGTGAGCACTCCTGCGCGCGGTTCACCGTCATGACCGCAGGTCCTGCCTCGATCCTCCACCACGGCGTCTTCGCCGACGAGGACCACCTGTCCAGGTTCGTCACCGACGACCTCGGCGCGCTCCCCGGCCTCAACGGCGTCAACACCTTGATCGCGTTGTCCGTCCTGCGCCGCCAATGGATCGACCGCGACGACGATCTCGTACTGGGGCACAGGGCCCACGACATCCTGTCGCCGAACCACCACACCCGATGACGAGGGTCAGTTCTCAAGTCCCGCGTGGCAGGTACACCGCCCCGCGCACCAGGAACGGGTCACACCGATGACACCCCGCCAGGCGTGCTCGACGGTGAACCGCACATCAGGGAGGAAGAGTTGGAGCCGCGTAGACGAAGGTGTGGGCCGCGTCGCCCAGGCATTCCCGGCCCTGCCAGCCGATCTGTTCCCACACGTGATCGGGGAGCCGGTTGGTGACGGCGATCAGCAGGGCCATCGCCGTCACCCTTCCCCTGGAGCAGCAGCACCACGAACACCGTGACCATCACGGCACCGACCGTCAGGGACAAGGCACCGACCGCCAATGCCACCCGGTGGATCAGGGCATCACATGCCGAGTCTCACAAGTGGCGGCCGATCGCGGGCATCAGGTCCTGGAAGGTGCGACCGGTCGCGGGCTCGCCGATGGCCGTCAACCGCCAGCCGCCGTCGACCCGTTGGACCTTCGCCATGATCTGCGCGGTGTGACTGCCACCACCGGCGAGCGTATAGCGGGCAAGCTCCTGGCCCGTCGCCTCGTCGAGCAGACGGCAGTAGGCGCTGCTCACCTCGGCGAAGGTCTGGCCCGTGAAGGAGTTCACGGTGAAGACGATCTGGTCCACCTGCGGGGGAACGTGCTGAAGGTCCACGGCGATGGATTCGTCGTCGCCCTCACCACTGCCGCCGACCAGGTTGTCGCCGCTGTGCCGCACCGAGCCGTCGTTGCTGACCAGGTGACGGAAGAAGACGACGTCAGCGTAGCTCTGCCCGGCGAAGAGCACGGCCGACGCGTCGAGATCGATCTCCCGGGAGCCGGTCAGCTTGGCGAAGAACCCCTTGCGGGGCGCGGCCTGCCAGCCAAGGCCCATGCGGACGACGGTGAGGGCGGGACCCTCGGACTTGCTCAGGCTGATCTGCTGGCCCTTGGCCAGGTTCACGGACATGCGGGGGTCTTCTCCTTGGTGGGTACGGTCGCGCGAGGCACGGATGGTCAGGTGGCCCGCCGCCCGGTCCGCTCACGCGAGGAGGCGTCGGGGCGGCCGGGCGACGGGCCAGGGATGGATCCAGGGGGGTGAGTCAGGGGGGTGGGTCAGGGGGGGGCAGGGGTGGGTCAGACGTTCACGCCGAAGTCGGACGCGATGCCCGCGAGCCCCGACGCGTAGCCCTGACCGACGGCACGGAACTTCCACTCTCCCCCGTGGCGGTACAGCTCACCGAAGACCATCGCGGTCTCGGTGGAGGCGTCCTCCGACAGGTCGTAGCGAGCGATCTCAGCGCCACCCGTCTGGTTCACGACGCGGATGAACGCATTGCTGACCTGCCCGAAGCTCTGCCCTCGCGATTCGGCGTCGTGAATCGACACCGGGAAGACGATCTTGTCGACCTCGGCAGGCACAGCAGCGAGGTTCACCTTGACGCTCTCGTCGTCGCCCTCGCCCTCCCCGGTGAGGTTGTCGCCGGTGTGCTCGACCGAGCCGTCCGGGCTGGTGAGGTTGTTGTAGAAGACGAAATGCCGGTCCGATACGACCTTGCCGGACCCGTCGCACAGCAGGGCGGACGCGTCGAGGTCGTGGTCGGCACCCGTGGTCGTACGCACGTCCCAGCCCAGGCCGATCAGCACCGCGGTCAAGCCCGGCGCCTCCTTGCTGAGTGACACGTTGCCGCCCTTGGCCAGGGAAACTCCCACTGCGATTACCTCCATCGTTCGAGCCGTTGTTCACGGCGTGCTCTTACCCGGGACAACGTCGCCGGAGCAGCAATGGTTCCATGGTTGCGCAATAGATAAAGTATGAGTGGCGATGGCACGTCACACCGTCAGGCAAGGAGTGCCGGATGTTCGCGGACGTGGGGCCCATGGAGCTGATCACGATCGCGGTGATCGGCGTGCTGCTGTTCGGGCCGGACAAGCTGCCGGAGTTCCTGCAGAACGCCGCGCGCACGGTGCGTAAGATCCGCGAGTTCTCCGAGAGCGCACAGGCGGAGATCCGCTCCGAACTCGGCCCGGAGTTCCAGGACTTCGATGCCCGGGATCTGCACCCGAAGACGTTCGTGCGCAAACACGTACTGAACGGCGAAGGCGACCTCGGTCGCGAACTCACCGACATCCGGGACGCGCTCGATCCCCGACGCGAACTGGCCGCCACCGCCGACGCCCTGCGGGATGCCGCCACCGCCGAACCGGCCCGTGGCACCGGCGCCACGCCGCGCCCCGCCGTCGATCTGGCGAAGCCCACGGCGGCATCCGGGCGCGCGCACGCCGTCTTCGATCCTGACGCCACTTGAGCCCGTCACCACCTGAACCCGGCACCACCTGAACCCGGCACCACCTGACCGCGCCCCACATCACACCGACTCAAGGATTGCGCAATGCTCAAAGCCACGTCCACGTCCATGCCCATGTCCATATCTACGTCCATGTCCATGTCCACGTCCACGGACAGCCACGGCCAGGCGGTCCGAGAACTCGCCGTCCTCGAGGGCGGACCCGCCCATGGTCTGCGCCTGCACGTCACGGACAGACCGCCGGTGGTGCAGGTCACCCGGCCCTGCGACGTGGAGGAGGCCGGGCCGGACGGCCTGCGGGCCGAAGCGCTGTACGTGTACCGGCGCGACCTGCGCGTGCAGGACGAACCGCTGCGGTACGGGTTCGACGAGGCGAGCCCGTGACGGCGTGAACGTCCGGGCCTCGCCGGGCGGTCCCGGTCACCATCACAGTCACCACCGAATCGCAGTTTTTGTGCCGGATCCGTGCCGTGTGCGACTTCACACGCCTCACCGGCGCACCCGTCGCCGCATCCGTGCTGAACTGCGAGCCGTCCAGTGTCTTCGTGGCCTACGACGACCAGCACGCCACGCGATCTGACCCGCAACACAACGGCTCGACGAAACAGAGAAGGCGAGAAGCGTCCATGAATGTCAGCGCGCACATCGAGGCCGTCCACGCGCAGGTCCGCCGCCGCGACCCCGGGGAGGCCGAGTTCCATCAGGCGGTCACCGAGGTCCTCTCCTCCCTCGCGCCGGCCCTTGAACGGCATCCGGAGTACGTGGAGACAGGGATCGTCGAGCGACTGTGCGAGCCCGAACGGCAGTTGGCCTTCCGGGTCCCGTGGGTCGATGACCAGGGTGACGTGCGGGTCAACCGCGGCTTCCGGATCGAGTTCAGCAGCGCGCTCGGCCCGTACAAGGGCGGCCTGCGATTCCACCCGAGCGTCAACCTCGGCATCGTGAAGTTCCTCGGGTTCGAGCAGATCTTCAAGAACGCACTGACCGGCATGTCCATCGGCGGAGGCAAGGGCGGCGCGGACTTCGACCCCCGCGGGCGCTCCGACGGCGAGGTCATGCGGTTCTGCCAGTCCTTCATGACCGAACTCCACCGCCACGTGGGCGAGCGGACCGATGTGCCGGCCGGTGACATCGGCGTGGGCGCCCGCGAGATCGGCTACCTCTTCGGCCAGTACAAGCGCATCACCAACCGCTTCGAGGCGGGCGTCCTGACCGGGAAGCCGGTCGCCTGGGGCGGTTCGCACGCCCGCACCGAGGCCACCGGCTACGGCACGGTCTACTTCGCCCAGGAGATGCTCGCCACCCGCGGCCACGACTTCGACGGGCGCCGTGTGGTGGTCTCCGGCTCCGGGAACGTCGCCGTCTACGCCATCGAGAAGGTGCACGCGCTGGGCGGGCGCGTCGTGGCCTGCTCCGACTCCTCGGGATACGTCGTCGATGAGGACGGCATCGACCTGGAACTCCTCAAGGAGATCAAGGAGGTGCGTCGCGCCCGCCTCTCCACCTACGCCGAGGCGAAGCCGACCGCACGCTTCTCGGCCCGGGGCACCGTGTACGACCTTCGCTGCGACATCGCCCTGCCGTGCGCGACCCAGAACGAGTTGGGCCGCGAGGACGCCGTCGCGCTGGTGAAGAACGGGGTGCTCGCCGTCGCCGAGGGCGCGAACATGCCGTGCACGCCCGAAGCGGTCCAACTGTTCCACGAGGCCGGGGTGCTGTTCGGCCCGGGCAAGGCGGCCAACGCGGGCGGAGTCGCCACATCGGCCCTTGAGATGCAGCAGAACGCGGCGCGCGACCAGTGGCCCTTCGAGCAGACGGAGAGCCGCCTCGCCACCGTCATGCGCAACGTACATGCCGAGTGCCGCCGGACCGCCGAGGAGTACAGCGGGACACCGGACGACTATGTTCTCGGCTCCAACATCGCGGGCTTCCTGAGGGTCGCGGACGCCATGTCGGCCCAGGGCATCGTCTAGATCGTCACCATGGAGGGGCGGCCGGCCCCGTGCTGATTCGGGACCGGCCGTCACTTCGGAACAGGGGATGGTCAGGCGCCGTCGGTCAGGCGCCGTCAATGATGTCAGGTCACCCCTGGCCCCGCTGATTCCATGCCGGCTGTCAAGAACGGGTCTTCAGGCCGTCCAGGGTGAGGTCGAGCAGGCGTTCCGCTTGCGGCCGTTGTTCGGGGCTCCCTGAGGCGAGGGCGATGCCTTCGAGAGCGGCACTGACATCGGCGGGGCTGATGTCGGTGCGGATCGCCCCGGCGGCCACGCACGCGTCCATGAGCGTGCTCAGGGCCGCCAGGATCATTTCCCGGCTGTGACCGTACGGGTTGCCACCCGTCGCGGCGATGGCGCGCAGGGCGTCGATCATGCCGTACTTGGCCGTCACGTAGTCCAAGAAGAGACGCGTCCAGGCGCGTAGGGCCTCAAGAGGCGGCTCCGTCGCCAGCAGGGTGGGGGCCGCGTCGCACAGCTGGGCCACCTCGTTGCGGTAGACGGCCTCGACCAGCGCCTCACGGGTGGGGAAGTTGCGGTACAGCGTGGCGCTGCCCACCCCCGCCTCCTTGGCGATGCGCTCCAAGTGGGCGTCAAGCCCCTCCCCCGCGAACACGCGCACCGCGGCCTTGAGGATCTTCTCCCGGTTACGCCGTGCGTCAGCCCTCAACGGTCGTTCCGTTCCCTCGGCCATCAGCGCTCGTCATCCCTTCTCGGACTCTCCGGCTTGCTAAACGGAGGCGCCCCCGTTTAACCTGCACTGCATTAAGTGGGGGCTTCCCCAGTTTCACTGTAGGTCAGCGTACTGACCTGCGCACGCCCCTCACACCTTCCGAAAGGACTGGTCATGTCAGGAATCAAGGGCAAGGTCATCGCGCTCACGGGCGCCAGCAGCGGCATCGGCGAGGCCACGGCGATCCACCTCGCCGAAAAAGGAGCCCACCTGGTGCTCGGAGCCCGGCGGGAGGACCGCCTGAACGCGGTGGTGGATCGCATCACGGCTCAGGGCGGCTCGGCCATCGCGGTCGTCGTCGATGTCACGCGCCGCGAAGACCTCAAGCACCTGACCGATGCGGCGGTCGACCGCTTCGGGCGGCTCGATGTCCTGGTCTCCAATGCCGGCACCATGGCGGTCTCGCCGTTCGACGATTTGTGCCAGGACGACTGGGACTCCATGGTCGCCACCCACATCACGGGCCTGCTGAACGGCATCGGGGCGGCGCTGCCCGTCTTCCGGCAGCAGCGCTCCGGGCAATTCGTCAATGTCGCCTCCACCGCGGCCTATCTCGTGAAGTCCCCCCAGGCCGTCTACGCGGCCACCAAGACGGCGGTGAAGGTCCTGACCGAAGGGCTGCGACAGGAGTCAGGACCCGACGTACGCGTCACCCTCGTCTCGCCGGGCTTCACCAACACGGAGGGCGTGGGCAAGGGAGGGAACCCCGACGCAGCGGCGGCGCTGGCCCGGCAGCGCGACGAGATCGCCATGCCGCCCTCCGCCGTCGCCTCCGCCATCGGTTATGCGATCGAGCAGCCCGATGGCGTCGACATCAGCGAGATCGTCATCCGTCCCACGGCGCAGGCCTGACGCGGGCAGGGGGCAAGGCTGCCACCCTGGCACCGCCCGCCCTCGACGCCCCGCACACGCGGCTCGCAGGCGTCACCGCACGCGCGTGTACCGGTCCACCCCACCCCTGTCGTGCGCCACGGTGACCCGCCCGCGCAGCACGAGGACGTCGAGGTGCGCCGCCGTCTCGTTGACCGCGAGCATCTGGTTGAACGCACCGAGCTCGCCGAACGGCACCTCCCGGCGCGTCCAACCCAGTT
This sequence comes from Streptomyces sp. NPDC031274, assembly GCF_055570235.1. Lineage (NCBI taxonomy): Bacteria > Bacillati > Actinomycetota > Actinomycetes > Kitasatosporales > Streptomycetaceae > Streptomyces > Streptomyces sp. NPDC031274. Next base: position 78,584 of record NZ_JBVIHP010000038.1, read on the forward strand.
CGCGCGCCACCGCGTGGGCGTCCAGCGTGCCCGCCCCCAGCGCCTTCAGACACTGGGCAAGGCGGTTGTCGTGGTGCGTGAGCAGCTCGGCGACCCGGGTGTGCGAGCTGTCGGACACCGGACCGTGCGCGGGCAGCAGACGTGTGTCGGCGTACTCGGTCATCAGCCGCAGCGAGTCCAGGTAGTCGGCGAGCGGGCGGCCACCGGACTCGGCCAGCTCGAAGCCGATGGACGGGGTGATGTGCGGAAGGACATGGTCCCCGGAGAACAGCAGCCCGCGCTGTTCGTCGAGGAAGACCACATGCCCCTTGGTGTGTCCGGGAGTTGGCACGACGCGCAGCTCACGGTCGCCGAACCGGAGGGCCTGAGCACCGAGCCATTGGTCGGGCGCCTCCCACACACGCGGGTCGTAGCCGCCGTGGTCCATCCGCTCGACGTGGTCGGCCAGTTCGCCCGCACCCGCCCGGCGCAGGGTCTCCAGCGAGCTTGCCGGTACGTCGCTGCGCAGCCGGTGGAGCCTCTCCATGCCCGGCTGTTCGCCCGCCCCCAGGTACACGCGCGAGCCAAGGAGTCGGCGCAGCTCCACGGCGTTCGTGTAGTGGTCGCCGTGGATGTGGGTGACCAGGATGTGGCTGATGCTGCCGAGATCTCGGCCGATGGCCGCCAGCGCCTCCTCCAGCGCCTTGCGCGCCTCGGGGATCGCCCAGCCGCCGTCGATCATGACGATGCCGTCGTCGTCCGCCAGGTCCTCCAGCAGATAGACGTTGACGGCGTGCAGGCCGTCGTTGGGCAGCGGCAGGGGGACACGGTGCACGCCGGGCTGCACGGTCTGGATTCCGGCTTCGGCCCATGAGCCTTGGTCGAACCGCGTGGTCATGACTCTCCTTCGCTCTCGCTTGCCGAACCGCCCTGGCCCGTCGTGGTGCGGGCCGCGGGGGGGGGGGGGGGGGGGGGGGGGGGGGGGGGGGGGGGGGGGGGGGGGGGGGGGGGGGGGGGGGGGGGGGGGGGGGGCGGGGGGGGGGGGGGGG